>CAMCFW010000071.1 GCA_945874195.1 Chryseobacterium gleum | reverse complement strand
GTAAAGTCCGAAATCGAAGAGGCCTCCAGAACACGGTTCGCCATCGATCATCAGTCCTTTCTCAAGCAGGTGCCAACCGCGCGGACGAACCAAAAGCGTGGCAACTGTTTCGTTCAGCGCATACTTCTTGCCGTTCTCATTCTGGTAAGAAATGGTGCGGGTGTTGGCATCGCGAAGGTTAATCTGACCTGTGAGGTTATTGTCCCAAGAAGGCGAGTTGCTGTCCTCGAAATCGGCCATGAACATCTTGGCACCGGAATTCAGTGCGTTGATCACCATCTTTCGGTCAACGGGACCGGTGATCTCCACCCTTCTGTCCAACAGGTCCTCCGGAAGACGGGAAACCTTCCATTCGCTTTCGCGGATGTGTGCGGTTTCGGGAAGAAAATTGGGGAATTTGCCGTTGTCGATCTCCAGCTGTCTTACCTGACGTTTGGCCAGAAGTTCTTTCCGCCTTCCGTTGAATGCCCGGTGAAGCTTCACCACAAATGCGATCGCCTCCAGGGTCAGGATCTCATCATAACCCGGATTCAGTTTTCCCTTTATTTCAACGCCTTCCATGGCAAGAGTCAGTTCCGACATGTCTTCAATTTGCTGCAAATGTAATCATTGAAATCAGACATACCAGCGAAAATTCGCTGATTGCGATTATTTGCCAGAACAGTGTTTTCCGCAGCTTTGCAGGTGTATATTTGCAATTGTCTGTCTTTAAGCGAATGGCACTCGGAGAAGAAAATATCAAACTTATTTTTGGGCTGAAGCTCAGGCAGTTGCGCACTTCAAAGAAGCTGTCGCAGTCGGAGCTTTCGGAGAAATCCGGGCTTTCGGTGTCTTATATCAATGAGATTGAGAAGGGTAAGAAATATCCGAAGACGGAGAAGATCGCCACGCTGGCCGCTGCGCTCGATGTGCCCTACGACCGCATGGTTTCGCTGAAGTTGGATAAGCACCTTTCGCCTGTTGGGGAGATTCTCAACACGCGCTTGCTGGATGAGCTTCCGTTGGAGCTTTTCGGCATTGACAAAGGCAAGTTGATTGAGATCATTTCGAGTGCCCCACTGAAGGTTTCGGCCTTCATAAGCACCATTGCGCAGATCGCGAACACCTATAACCTGACGCAGGAGAATTTCTACTTCGCCATGTTGCGTTCTTACCAGGAAATGCACGACAATTACTTCGAAGAAATTGAAAAGGAAGCGGAACGTTTCCGAAAAGAATATGGTCTGCCGAACACAGGCATCATTCCGTCCGAAGTGTTGAAAGGGATTCTCCGCGACCGGTTCGGATATCGGGTGGAGGAGAACGATCTGAACGATTTTCCTGAATTGACACACATCCGTTCGGTGTTCATTGAAGAAGCCAAGAAGATACTCGTCAATGCCAAGATGGCCGAGAATCAGAAAGCTTTCCTCTATGCAAAGGAATTGGGCTATCAGTATCTGGAAATGAGCGGTGAGCGTGCGCTGATGACGCCTTGGCCGCGCGCCACGAGTTTCGATCACGTGCTGAACAACAGCCGCGCGAGCTATTTTGCGGGTGCGCTTCTCATCTCGCCTGACATGTTGACCAAGCGATTGGAGGCCTTTTTCGCGGAGCAGAAATGGAACAACCTAGCGCTGCTCGACATGCTGGAAACGTACAACAGTTCGCCCGAGATGTTCATGATCCGATTGGTGAACATCATTCCGAAGCATTTTGGGCTTGGCGGCATGTTCTTCATGCGGTTCGACCACAGGAAAAAGGAGCGGATCACGTCTTTGAAGAAGCAATTGCATCTTTCGAGGACGAGGAATCCGAAGAACATAACGCTTTTGGAGAAACATTGCCGCGAGTGGCTCGATACATCTGTTTTTAACGAGTTGGGAGATCGGCCAAAGGCGCATTGCCATCGGTTTGTGACCAACAATGGCGACCACCGATTTATGGTGATGGCGCTCAGTCGACCCATGAAACGGGATAAGAATGCAGGTTTGGCGGTGCTTGTAGGCTTTGAGGAATCGGCCACGTTTGGAAAAAAGGTGCTGTTTGCCACAGATGCTTCGATAACGCAGACCATTCTTGTGGTTGACGACAGTGAACGGGAGCGCGAAGAAGAATTTAGGAATATCCGCACGGCCATGCGCGCCTTGATCGACCGCGAAAAGAAAGCTTCCTCCGTTGTCGGAGAACTGACTGGGCAAGTTGACTGAACGTAGTTTCTTCACACAATGCTAGCCAATCCCATCATTGATGTGATCATTCCTGCTTTCAATGAGCAGGACGCCATTGGGCTGGTGTTGGATGAAATTCCGAAAGGGCTTGTCAGGACGGTTGTTGTGGCGAACAACAATTCGACCGACAATACTTCCAGTGTAGCCGAAAAACATGGGGCCACGGTAGTTTTTGAACCCAAACCAGGCTACGGAAACGCTTGTTTGAAAGCAATGGAATTCATCGCGAAGCAGGAAATGAAACCCGACATCATTGTTTTCCTGGATGGCGATCATTCCGATTTTCCTGAACAACTGCCCGAAGTGCTGAAACCCATTTTGGATGGCATGGCCGATATGGTCATCGGTTCGCGGGCGTTGGGAAAGTCGGAGAGTGGGAGTCTTACGCCTCAGCAGGTGTTCGGAAACTGGTTGGCCACACGGCTGTTGAAGCTCTTCTACGGAGTGAGATTCACGGATCTGGGGCCGTTCCGCGCCATTCGCTACGAACATCTTTTGGCCTTGGATATGAAAGACCCGACCTATGGCTGGACGGTGGAAATGCAGATCAAGGCGGCCAAGTTGAAACTGCGCTGCGCGGAAGTTCCGGTCGATTACCGCGTGCGCATCGGGCAATCGAAGGTTTCGGGAACGGTGAAGGGTACGATAGGGGCGGGCTATAAGATCATACTTACGTTGATCAGATACCTTTGAACAATGGTGTTGGGATACACGTTGCTCTCCATTTACCTTCTCTGCCTTGTCTGCATTCTCATTTACAGTTTGGCGCAGGGTCATTTGACGTTCCTGTATCTTAGGTCGAAAAGCCGAAGGGCAGAAATTCCCGAGCTACCAGCGGAGCTGCCGCGTGTCACGGTTCAACTTCCCATCTACAACGAACTTTATGTGGTGGAACGGCTTATTCGCAAAGTTTCCGAAATGGATTATCCACCCGAGCTACTTGAAATTCAGGTGCTGGACGACAGCACGGACGAAACCTTTGAGCTGACATCGAGATTGGTTGCGGAGATATCGAAACTTGGAATCGACATCAAACACATTCGAAGAGAGCAGCGGGACGGTTTCAAGGCAGGAGCGCTTGCCTTCGGTCTGCAATCGGCCAAAGGCGAGTTCATAGCCATTTTCGATGCTGATTTTCTGCCCGAAAAGGACTTTCTGCTGAAAACGCTTCCGCATTTTCGGGATGAGAAGATCGGGCTCGTTCAAACGAAATGGGAACATCTGAACAAGAACTATAATGTGCTCACGCGATTGCTCGGCATGGCCCTGGACGCGCATTTCACGATTGAACAGCAAGGCCGCCATTCGAGTGGAAGTTTCATGAACTTCAACGGAACGGCAGGCGTTTGGCGCAGGGAATGCATCGAAACTTCGGGCGGTTGGAGTTCGGATACGCTCACCGAAGACCTCGATTTGAGCTATCGCGCGCAACTGAAGGGTTGGAAGATGAGATACATGGAGGCGTATTCGTCTCCGGCCGAGATCCCAGCGTTCATGCAAGCGGTTCGTTCGCAGCAATACCGTTGGAACAAAGGTGGGGCCGAGGTGGCTCGCAAGAATCTGCGCACCATTCTTTCAAGCAATTTGCCGTTCCAGGTCAAGTTCCATGCGCTGTTCCATTTGCTGAACACGGGCGTTTTCATCTGCGTGTTCCTCTCGGCCGTGCTTAGTGTGCCGCTGCTTTACTTGATTACCGAAGGGAAGATCGACACGCGCGCACTTACTCTTTCGCTTGTATTCTTTCTTGGGTTCATTCTTTTGTCAGGGTTCTATTGGGTTTCGCTGCGGCAGCGCAACACGAACGGTTGGATGACCACGCTCCAATTCCTGCTCTACTTCCCCGTTTTTCTCAGCCTTTCGATGGGGCTTTCGCTTTACAATTCGATCGCAGTGATGGAAGGCTATCTTGGCATCCGCAGCCCATTCATCCGCACGCCCAAGTTCAACATCATCGGCACTCAGCGTTCCGTGACCGGGAACCGCTACATCCGTTCGCGGGTGCCGCTGATTGCGGTGGTTGAGGGATCGTTGGCCATCTATTTCGGTCTCGCGCTTTGGTTCGGCTGGCAGCACGGACTGTATCCGTTCGTGCCGTATCACGCGTTGCTCATGTTGGGATTTGCGGGCATCACGTTCTATACCGTTAAACACAGTTTCATCCGTATCTGATGTTGCCGCAATGGTCATATCGGCTGTTGCTGTTCGTTGCGGTGCTGGTCCATTTCTCGTTGGCCTATTGGACCGATAGAGCGAATTCGTTGGCCGTGCTCGGTTCGTTCGGATTGATTTGGGTGGTGTTCCTGATGCAATGGGCCGATCAGAAAATAGGAGCGAAGCAGATGATCGCGTTGGGGTTGCTGCTGCGGGCGGTCTGGCTGCTGGCTGTTCCCGAACTGTCGGACGATGTGTTCCGCTACGTGTGGGACGGAATGTTGCTCAACGAAGGTGTTTCGCCTTATGGCACGCTGCCTTCTGAATGGATGCGCACCTCGCCCAATGTGGCATTCCAAGAGCTGTTCACGAAACTCAATTCGCCCGATTATCATTCCATTTATCCGCCTGTGCTGCAAGGTATTTTCGGGTTGAGCGTGTGGTTGGGTCGTGGCGATCTGCTTTCGTCCATCATCATGCTGCGGATGTTCGTTCTAGTAGCCGAATTCGGTTCCATGTTTCTCATTTGGAAACTGCTTGAAGCATGGAAGATGAACGGGCGCAATCTGATGCTGTATGCATTCAATCCGCTGGTGATCATTGAGTTTTCGGGGAATTTGCACGGGGAGGTTTTCATGGTATTCTTTCTGTTGTTGAGTTTGTGGTTCTTGACCTCCCCCAGTCCCTCCTTGTCAGGAGGGGAGCTTTCTGACCACCCCCGACCCCTCCTTTCAAAGGAGGGGAGCTCGCGCTTCGAGCAAAGGTCAGATCAACGTGTCAGCTCTGCCCTTGGAAAGGGGGAGTGGCTGCATGCCGAGGGGGTCATTTATCTGTTGCTTTCTGCCATTGCTTTCGGGTTCAGTGTGGGTGCAAAGCTGTTGCCGCTCATGTTCCTTCCGTTCTACATCAAGCGCTTAGGATGGCTCAGGACCACGGTGTTTGGAGGTGTGGTAATGCTGACGGTTGCGGTGCTTTACCTTCCGTTCTGGACTCCGGATCTTGTTGCGAACACGGTTTCGTCCATGCAATTGTATTTCGCGAAGTTCGAGTTCAACGCGAGTTTCTATTATGTCATCCGCGAGGTCGGGTTCTGGGTGAAGGGCTACAACATCATTGGGCAAACGGCCGTGTGGCTACCAAGGTTGGTGCTTCTTTCCATTCTGCTGATCGCGTTGCTGAACAAGGACAGAAGCGTTTCGGGACTTCCGAAGTTGATACTCTTCGCGTGGTTCATTTATTACGCCTTGGCGACCACTGTCAATCCGTGGTATGTGGCGGTGTTGGCGGCCTTTCTGCCGTTTACGAATTATCGCTTTGCCTTGGTGTGGCTGATGCTTGTTCCGCTTTCGTATCACGCGTTCGGTCATGCGGATTATCGTGAGAATATGTGGGTCGTCTCATTGGAATATGTGCCCGTTTATCTGTGGCTGCTGTTCGAGTTGAACGTGTTCAAAGCATGGGAACGGAAGTGGGCGTTGAAGCGGGCAGAGGTGAAGCGGAGGCGGTTGTTGCCTTTCCTGTCCGAAGGGGAAAGTGTGTTGGAGGTGGGTGCGGGAAATGGCGCGCTGACGAAGTTGCTGCGCGAGGAAGGGATGAAGACGACAGCTTTAGATATAGCGGACAAATGCCTGTTCGAGGATGTGCAGGTTGAGGTTTATGAAGGGGAGAAATTCCCGTTCGGTGATAAGAAGTTCGATGTGTGTCAGTTGGTCACCATGCTGCATCATACCACCAACGCGGAGGAGCTTATTCGCGAAGCAAAACGGGTCTCTAATCGCGTCATCATCATGGAAGATATTTATGAAGGTTCGTTTCAGAAATACATCACGTGGTTTACGGACAGTCTGGTGAATTGGGAGTTCTACGGACATCCGCACACGAACCGAACAGACGCGGAGTGGAAGGAACTCTTTGAACGCAACGGGCTGAAACTGGAGAAGGTGGAATACTATCGGTTTCTGCTGTTGTTCAGGCAGGTGACGTATGTCCTGAAGTAGGGATTTGCCGTGGCGAACCCTTACGAAGCGGGCTGTTTGCGGAAGCCTTGGCCGAAGATGAGCGCGGTGGAAACACCAACGAGCAGCGCACGGACCACATTGTAGGCGAATTCGAGCAGGACCCAACCGGGCGAAGTGATCAGAAAGTCGCCATAATATCCGGTGATGGTGACGCCTGTCAGAATACCCATTAGGAAGCCGAATTTCAGCCCCTTTTCAATCGGGTTGCCGCCCTTGTAGAGCATGTAGTACACATAGACGAACACCAAGGCGTGCATCAGGTGGGTGATAAGGAAATAGCCAATGGGCATTTCGACCCGTGTGATGCCGATCACCCATTCATTGTACCACGTTGCGAAGATGACCTCGTGCCACAGCGCACCGCCCAGCGTGATGATGAACCAAGCGGCCACAACGGCCAGTATGAATCGAAGGAAGTTCATTTGAGGGCGGCAAGTTTAGTGATTCTTACGGGACTCACTCGGTCGTTCTCATTTTTTAACGATGAGCCGACCTGTTGATCGACCAACACGTAGCATGTAAACCCCCGCAGGAAGTTCGGAAAGGTCCAAGGACTGTTGGTGATGCGCCATTTCGCGCCTTAACTCGCGTCCCATCATGTCGAAAACGATGAGTTCAATCGGTTCGGAAGGTGGTTGGGCGAAGCTTAGGTTGATCGCATCCACGAACGGATTCGGATAAACGCTCCAACCCAAGGTGGTTTGATGTTCATGGATTCCAACTGCGTTGCCGTTGAAATCTACACGGGCAATGATGACGTCTTCCGAATTGTCGACATCGCCTTTGCCGCAGACAACGATCCATTGTCCATCTACCTTCACTTCGTAGCCCGTTTCGGAACCGTGGCCTCCGAAGAAGCGTGTCCAAAGCGTGTCGCCATCCGCATCGGTGCGAATGAGGACGAGGTCGCGGAAGTTGGAGGTGTCGGCCTTGAAGGCAGAACCCGTGAAAATGGCCCCGCCATCGGGCATCACGTCCACATCGTAGCCGAGTTCGTTTCCATCGCGTCCGAAACCGTGTGCCCAAAGCAATTGCCCTGTGGCATCCATCTTCATGGCCAACACATCGAGGCCGCCATTGCCGATGACGTTGGTGATCCCTGCCACGTAGAACCCTCCCAAAGGGATTTCCGCTATACCTTCCCCGAACTCAATTCCGCCTGACGGGTATTCTTCTTCCCATTGCAGGTTGCCGTCCATATCGGTCTTCACAATGAAAACATTGTCGTTGGAACCGGAGTGGACCGAGCCGGTGATGATGAGGCCATCGCTGAGCAGGGCCAGTTCGCGGGGATCCTCGTTGCCGGAATAGGGGTTTACCAACTTGGTCCAGAGGGTATCGCCATTGGCATTGAAGCGCACGAGCATGATGGTGTTGGTGGACGGAGTTTCGAAGGTGGAGAGGACGATGGCACCGTTATCGGGCATGGGCACCACGTCCTTGGCCTCGGTATCTTGCGCAAACTGGTGGGTGAGTTGAAAGACGGGCAGTCCGTTGCTGGCGTTGTATTGCGCCACCATGATGCCGAAGTTGCGGTCGGGCACATCGAGGTCGTAGCCCGCAATGAAGACGTTTCCGTTGGGCAGTTGGCAGATGGTGGTTGCGTAGAGGTCTTCGTTGCTGAGCAGTTGGCGGTCCCATTCTTCGAAGCCGAAGGGGTCGACCTTGAGCAAGTGGCCTGTGCGTTGCGAGTTGTCGGTGTCGTAGCGGTCGCCTACGGTGATGACCGAACCATCGGACAGGACGACCATGTCGAAGGCGCGTTCTTCGGCCGAATTGATCCCGAAGGTGTTGACGAAGAGGTTTTGAGAGAAGGAGAGAAGAGGGAAAAGAAAAATGAAAAATGTGGTGGCGAGGCGCATGGGCTGCTGATTACGAACAGCTACGAATATACGAAGTGGAGGGGGTTCGGAGTTGAAGGTTGGGGGTTAAACGTTCAGGCGGGGGAGGCTTCTATGTGAGTGGTGGGGGTCGGTGAGCTAACTGACGGTGGCTCTGCACAAACTGACGGTGGCTCTGTGCAAATAGACGGTGGCTCCGTGCAAACTGACGGTAGCTCTGTGCAAACTGACGGTGGCTCTGTGCAAACTGACGGTGGCTCTGCGCAAACTGACGGTGGCTCTGCGCAAACTGACGGTGGCTCTGCGCAAACTGACGGTAGCTCTGCGCAAACTGACGGTGGC
>CAMCFW010000070.1 GCA_945874195.1 Chryseobacterium gleum | reverse complement strand
CAGGCCGCCAAGGCCGAAGAGGCCGACAAAAAGAAATAGCCGGTGGCAATGACCTATCTGCGCTTAGCAAGGTGGCCTAATCTGCTCATCATTGCTCTCATTTTTGTTCTGGCCAAAACACAGATCGTTGATCCGATCGGCTATGCATCGGGCTATTTCTCGTGTCTTTCGAATTTCGAATGGTTCCTTTTCGGTTTGGCAACGGTTCTCATAGCCGCCTCCGGAAACGTGATAAACGACATTTTTGATCAAGATATCGATAGGCACAACCGACCCGACAAGCTCATTGTCGGAAAATTGATCACCGAAGAACAGGCCTGGAACTTTTATTATGGTCTTGGGTCGGTGGGCCTGCTTGTCGGCATTGTAGTCAGTTGGAAACTGGGTAACGTATCGAATGCCCTCATCTTCATGTTGGCGGCCGGTGGACTCTACTTCTATTCTTATTCTTATAAGCGTCAATTCCTTATCGGAAACGTGGTGGTGGCCATATTGGCCGGACTTGTACCGTTCATGCCCGTGTATTTCTACATGATGTGCGCACCCAACATGTGGATGCAGTTGCCTTGGTCGCCTGTGCTGGTGGCCTTTGGTTTCTTCGCACTACTTACCACGCTCATTCGCGAAGTGATCAAAGACATGGAAGACTTGAAAGGCGACCAGTTGATGCGCTGCCAGACCATGCCCATTGTCATCGGCATCAGGCCTACCAAGGCTATCGTGGTCTTTTTGATCGCGGTGCTTATCGGTGTCATTGGCAAGCTTCAACTTGCCTGGTGGGATCAGAACGACATGATCATGTTCCTCTATACGGTAGTTGCCGTTCAACTACCGGCATTGGCCACCTTGGTTCAGGTATTAAGGGCCGGAACATCTAAAGAATTTCATTTGGCCAGCACCATCGCTAAAGCGCTCATGTTAGGCGGCATTTTCTGGATGGTGATTTACAGATTGACCTTGGAATGATCGACCTGAAAGGGAAACAACTGATCTTGGCCTCCGCTTCGCCACGCAGAAAGTGGCTGATGGAAGAATTAGGCGTTCCGTTCACCGTTAAGGCTAAGAATGTGGAGGAGGTTTACCCGTCTCACCTTAAACGCGAGGAGATTCCGCTGTTCCTGTCCAAATTGAAAGCAAATGCCTTCGCTGAAGATGAATTGGAAGGGAAAATTGTGCTTACGGCCGATACCATCGTTTGGCTGAACGACCGTGAACTGCAAAAACCGGTTGATCTGGAAGATGCGAAGCGCATGATCCGACAGCTTTCAGGAACCGCGCACGAGGTTTACACCGCCATCACACTGCGAACTTCTGCGAAGGCCATTTCCGATTTCGATAGGACAGAAGTTCATTTCAGAGAGTTGACCGAAGCTGAAATTGAATTCTATGTGGAGAAATACCGCCCGCTCGACAAGGCCGGAGCCTACGGCATTCAGGAATGGATAGGCTATGTGGGTATCGACCGGATCGAGGGCTGCTATTTCAATGTGATGGGATTGCCGCTGCGGAAGGTGTATGCGGGTTTGAACACGATCTAGGAGAGAAGAAATCTCATCGTATCCACCCCATCCGCGTAGTCCCATAATTCGGGCGATTGCGCCTTTCCGAAGGGAACAGAATTTTCATAACCTAGTTTGTCCGAGGCCACGATACATTGGATCCTATCCGCATGGATCTTCACTTCGGCCTTCATCTGGTCCAGCGTGGCATAGGTCTGATAGTGCAGCACGCCTACCGGACAGCCCAAGTTCGCATCCTCGCGAAGCAATAGGAAGCCATTGTCCAAATGCGCCATCCGTTCCACCAGAAAGATCGCCTTGTGGTATTCGTAATTGTTGAAATACTTGTTGTGGTTGGCGATCGGATTCCAATCTTCCAAGGCCGCCATCAGCGTTTTCGGTTCCACCTTGTCCGAAAGATAGACCTTCGAAACATTTCGGCAGCCCAAACCGAAATAGCGGAAAATGTCCTTGCCCAAGGCACGTAGTTCGTCCTGAGTTTCAGATCCATGAATGATGGCAATGGAGTTGCGGTTCTTTCGGATGATGTTCGGATATTTTCCGAAGTAGTATTCGAAATGACGCGCGCTGTTGTCGCTTCCTGTGGCAATAATATGGGTGAAGCCTTCCAGTTTCCCATCGCTCAGTTCGATCCTCGAACCCAATTCAGGGCTTATTTCCGAGATCGTTCCGATCAGTTTGGTGGGCAGCACCTCATCTTGCGAAGACAGCTTGATCACCGCACTATTGCCTGAAGCCAGCACACACAGTAGGTCGTGAAATCCCACCAGCGGAATGTTTCCGGCCATGATCAGTCCTACATTCTTGTCGTCAACGTCCGGAATTTCGCCATAGGCCGAAAGCCACTTTTCCAGTTTTTCAGGCTGAAGCATGTGAGAAATGCCACGCAGTGCAATGGAAATGTTCTCTTGGGTGAACCACCTGTTCTGATCTTCGGCCTGCCGGAATGCCGTTGCCCATGGGCTTTCCAGCGGATTCCGTGAAACTTCTCCCAGCACCTCGCCCAATCGGATAAAAGCTGACAACCGCGCTTGATGGTTCATACGTGTGTACTATCTTTGAGCGCGCAAAACTAAACCACTAAAAGCTACAGACAAGATGGCCATCAAGATAACTGACGAGTGTATTAACTGCGGAGCATGCGAGCCGGAGTGCCCCAACAACGCCATTTATGAAGGAGGCGCCCAATGGCGTTTTGCAGATGGAACTTCGGTGAAAGGTCAGTTCAAAGGATTCAGCGGTTTTTCTGCCGATGCCGATGCTGCCCAGGATCCCAAGGAAATGGATGTCTATTATATCGTTACGGATAAATGTACCGAGTGTGTCGGTTTTCACGATGAGCCGCAGTGCGCTGCTGTTTGCCCCGTAGACTGCTGCGTTCAAGATGATGAGAATCCCCACACTGCTGATGAAAACCTTCAGAAGAAGGCTTCTCTTCACCTTTAAAAGAAAGGCAAGGATTTTGAAAGGCGAGGTGAATATCTCGCCTTTTTTTGTGCAATTTTTCTTCAATCACTTCGTAATTAAGTAGCGTATGTTGAGGTCCTATCTGTTTCTTTTGCTTGCTACTCCCATGCTTTGCAGTGCACAGGCAAATGTTGTCCTGCGCGATTCGATTTTAAGCCTGTTCGGCAAAATGCGAGCAGAGAATGACTCGGTGAAAGTTGAATCGGCAGAGCGTCTGGAACGATTACTTGCTGATTTTTATGCTGATCCATCTCACTTTGAACTTGAGTTTGATTCGGTTCCATTCATGGGTCAGCTTTCTGCATGGGACAAAATGGTGAGCCTGACCTGTTGGAATCTGGCCTTGTCCGATGGGCAGTTCAAATATCATTGTGTAATGCGGCATCGGGTAATCAATAATGGAGTGGTTGTAACCGTATTTGAGGATAAAGATTCGGACTGGGCCCGCATAGAACGGAAACCCATAAGATCCAAGGATTGGTATGGCGCGCTCTACTATAAGTTGCTGGCCAACCGATATAGGGGGCAGACGATCTATACGGTTATGGGTTGGGATGGCGCAGATAACATCACAAATCGGAAGGTGGTTGATGTCATAAATATTCAAGGAAATGTTGTCAGTCTTGGTGCTCCTGTCTTTAAGGACGAGAAGGGGGGCTCAGTGCAAAGATTGATCTATGAGTATGCCAACGATGTGTCCATGGCGCTCAATTATGACGACAAGGAGAAGATGATCATCATGGACCATCTGGCGCCCGAAGACTCAAGATTTGAAGGTCAACGGCAGTTCTATGGTCCAGATTTCAGTTACGATGCACTGCAGTTTGTGAAGGGCGAATGGGTGTTCCTAAAAGACGTGTTCGCCAAAAACCGCAGTCTGAATAACCTTCCGGATGACAACCGACCAGGCGATTTTAAAGACTGACAATTCAAGTTATATTTGGCATTGAATTTGAAAACCAGGTTGCCAAACTAAATCCTCAACCATGAAAAAAGCATTTACGATTCTTGCCGCTTTCGGCTCTTTGTCAGTGTTTGCACAGGACACCGACATAAATGTTGACATGAACTTAGGTGGAATGGGAGTGGACGTCAATGTGAACGTTCGTGAAACTTACTCCGAAACCCACACCACAACTACAACCACAACTACCTCAGGTGGAGGTGGCGGTGGAGATCATTACGTAATGCCTGGCTATGGTGGTGCGGTTGGATGTGCCTGGCCCATGTCAGAAAACGATTTTTCTGATGCCCAAAGATCGGTCGGCTCCAAGAGTTTCGAAGATTCTAAACTTACAGTGGCCAAACAGATAACAGGTGCCAATTGCCTCACGGCCGATCAGGTGAGAAGAATGATGGGTTCATTCGATTTTGAAGCTTCTAAATTGGAATACGCCAAGTTTGCTTACGGTAAGACTTACGACATAGGCAATTACTATAAGCTGAACGATGCGTTCGATTTCGAATCGAGCATTGACGAGCTGAACGAATACATCAACGGATATTGACATTCACTCCGGTCGGAAAAGCAAAGCCCCGAACATCTCAGATGTTCGGGGCTTTTTGTTTCGGAGTCTAAGCGTTTCAGCCCAAGACCACAAAGCGTTCCCGATCAGCTGACGGGAACAAGAGGGGTTGATTAGGCTTTGCCCAGAATTTTAAACATTCCAGTTTTGCAAGTAGGGCATGATCCTTTAAGCGCCTTGCGCATATTTTTCATCACCACTTCTTTAGCATCTTTCATTTCTCTCTTTGCTTTGCACTTTACACAATAAGCTTCAGCCATTTTAAATAGTTTTTTGGTTAACGATTGTTTAAATGTAGATACAAATGAACACGAACCAACCTATAAAACAAAAATATTTGCCTACAAGTTATTAACGGCCGTTCTCGAACAACTGAACTGGTAACATTACCGCGACATGAACAGGGCCGAATGGTGATCCATTTCACCGCACTTGCAAAGAGATGATCGGCCGCTTAATGGCTCTTTATCAATTATTTAAGACATTCGCAGCATCAAACCACAACACATGTCAAACACACTCAGCACTACCAAGGTTCACAACTACAGCGCGGGCCCATGCATCCTCCCTAATGAGGTTTTTCAACAGGCCGCACAGGCTGTTTTAGAGTATAAGAGCACCGGACTTTCCATCTTGGAGATGTCTCACCGGAGCAAGGAGATGGTGGCAATGGCCGAAAATGCCGTTTCGCTTGTCAAAGAAATATTGGGCGTTCCAGCAGGATATTCGGTGCTATTTCTCCAAGGTGGCGCAAGTCTTCAGTTCTATATGAGCGCCTTGAATTTTCTGAAGATCAACGGAAAGGCCGGATACATTGATACCGGGGTTTGGGCATCAAAGGCCATTCAGGAGGCGAAGTTGATCGGTGACATTCAAGTGTTGGCATCATCCAAAGACAAGAATTACAACTACATCCCCAAAGGATTCAACATTCCTTCCGGATTGGATTTTCTGCATTATACCACCAACAACACCATTTACGGCACCGAGTTCTTCCATACTCCTAAGACAGACGCGGTTCTTTTGGCCGACATGTCTTCCGACATTTTCAGCCGCCCGGTCAACGTTGCCGATCACGGATTGATCTACGCAGGCGCTCAGAAGAACCTCGGCCCGGCAGGGGTCACCTTGGTTATCGTGAAGGACGAACTGCTCGGCAAGACCGGCCGCAATCTTCCTTCCATGCTCGATTATCAGGTTCATATTGAAGGCGAAAGCATGTTCAACACACCTCCCGTCTATTCCATTTATGTGTCGATGTTGACGCTCGAATGGCTGAAAAAGAACGGTGGTATTTCATGGATGGATAAACGGAATCAACAGAAGGCCGACCTTCTCTATGGCGAAATTGATAGAAATCCGATGTTCATTGGCACAGCCGAAAAGGAAGACAGATCCAGAATGAACGCCACGTTCGTGCTCAGCAACGAAGCGTTGAATGGCACGTTCGAAACGCTTTTGAAAGAAGCCAACATAAGTGGATTGAAGGGGCATCGACTTGTAGGCGGCTTCCGCGCAAGCATGTACAACGCACTGCCGATCGAAAGCGTTCAGGCCTTAGTTGACGTGATGAAGGAATTTGAACGAACCAAGGGTTAACATGAGGTTGATCCTTGCGAATGACGGAATTGACGATGCCGGAAGGGAAATTCTGGAGAAGGCTGGATTCAGGGTGCAGACCGAAAAGGTGGCACAGAACGAACTGGCTCATTTCATAGCCGAAAAGAACGTGGTGGCCGTGCTTGTTCGAAGCGCCACTCAGATAACCGAAAAGGAACTGAAGAGTTCCTTGAGTTTGCGAGTGATCGGTAGGGCCGGGGTCGGTCTCGATAATATTGACCTGAAGACGGCCGAGATGCAGGGCGTGGCTGTGGTGAATACCCCAGCAGCATCATCTCAGTCGGTGGCCGAACTGGTGTTGGCGCACCTGTTCGCATTGGCAAGGTTCATTCATGTTTCCAATAGGGAAATGCCATTAAAAGGCACAATCGATTTTTCTGGCTTGAAGAAAAACTATTCGGATGGATGGGAACTGAGCGGAAAGACCATCGGTATCATCGGTTTCGGACGCATAGGGCAGGCGCTTGCCAAAATGGTTCTCGGATTGGGAATGAAGGTGATGATGTTCGACCCGTTTGTGAACCGATGCGACCTTGAGATCGAACTGCCTAACACCATCCGCTTCAAAACAACGATTGAATCCACGCCCTTTTCTGAGCTGATAACCAGTTGCGACATCATTTCTTTTCATGTGCCGAAGCCAAAAGGCGGACCCATGATAGGAAAAGAAGAGATTTCAGCCATGAAGAATGGCGTCATTCTGCTGAATGCTTCGCGAGGAGGGGTTATTGATGAAGTTGCTCTTTTAGAGGCTCTTGCAACCGGAAAGGTGGGCGGAGCAGGATTGGATGTTTTTGAGAAAGAACCAACTCCACTGGCCGAGCTTCTTTGTCATCCTCGCATTTCGGTCACCCCCCATATTGGGGCTTCCACAAACGAAGCGCAGGAACGGATCGCCATTGAGCTGGCCGAAAAGGTCATAGCCGCCATCGGCTGATTTATTCATAATTTACCGAATGACACGGGTACGACCATTCAAAGGCATACATCCCAGAACCGACAATGTTGCCCAAGTGGTGAGCCGTTCCTACGATTCCTACACGTCAACACAGATCAACGGGATTCTCCGTTCCAACCCTATTTCATTCCTGAACATCATCCGGCCGGAAGTGCTCACAGGAAAGAAGCACGCCCCCAATTCCCCTCAACTGTTTGCCGCCAGCAAGCAGGTCTATCAATCGCTAGATGATCAGGGTATCTATCAATCCGATGCCGAACCAAGCTACTACGTTTACACCCAACACATCGGCCGTTCATCCTTTACCGGCATAATGGGCTGCGCATCGGTTGAAGATTACGATAGCGGGGTCATCCGTATTCACGAACAGACCATTGCCAGCCGTGAAAAGGTGCTGAAAGAATACCTGTCCGTCTGCGATATAAATGCCGAGCCCGTCTGTTTCACCTATCCGCGCAACGGTAGCTTGGAACTGCTCACCGAGATCATTCGGCAGAATCCTCCGCTGCTCGATTTTGAGGATGACGAAGGAAAGAAACACCAACTCTGGAAGGTGAGCGACCCCGAATGGACAGCCAAATTCTCCGAAAAATTCGGGGCACTCAAACACATATATATTGCAGACGGCCATCATCGTTCTGCTTCGTCCGTGCTGTTGGCGCACGATAAGTGGATTCATCAGGGAAGGATCAGCGGAAACGAACCATGGAATTTCTTTCTCGGCATCTTTTTTCCTGACGACCAACTCAAGATCTATGAGTACAACCGCGTGGTCAAAGACCTTGGCGATAAAGGAGTTTCTCAATTTCTAGAAGAACTCTCCGAGGATTTCGAAGTACATTTCAAGGAACAGATTCCCATAAAACCAGAACAGCAGGGACATTTCGGCATGTGTCTGGGCGGATACTGGTACAAACTCGTCTACCGGCACCGCAGGAGCACCGAAGTGGTTGCCGGACTAGATGTCAGCATCCTTTCAACCCGCATATTGGCTCCGCTGCTCGGAATCCGCGACCTGCGCAACGACAATCGCATCGGCTTTGTGCCCGGGTCAAAAGGCCCACAGGAATTGGAAAGATTGGTGAACACTGGCAAATACGATGTGGCCTTCTCGCTCTACCCTGTTAGCGGAACCGAGTTCTACGCCATTTCCGATCAGGGCAAGACCATGCCGCCCAAAAGCACCTACGTGGTCCCAAAACTCCTCAGCGGACTTTTGATCTACAGCCTTTCGGAATGATCCGGTCTATAGATACTTCGCGATATCCGGCCTGAAATAGCGGTCGCTCTTCATCACCTTGCCGTCCTCGCGATAGATCGGTTTTCCGTCAGCATCCAATTTGCTCATGTTGCTACGGTGTATCTCGTCAAATATGTCAGCGATCCTATCCTGCAAACCATGCTTGCAGATCGTACCATATAATATGTACATCATGTCGCCCAATGCATCGGCAATCTCCACAAGATCCCCCTTTCTGCTCGCTTCCAGATATTCTTCATTCTCCTCATGCATCAGTCTGTGGCGCAACAGGAATTCGCTTTCACCTAT
>CAMCFW010000069.1 GCA_945874195.1 Chryseobacterium gleum | reverse complement strand
AGACAGCATTCTGGTCACGGCAGTAGGTGGTTCAAGTTATTCGTGGTCGCCAACGGCAGGGGTCAGCAACCCGACCGCTGCCAGCACATACATCACAGCCGGATTCAATGACAATTACGTTGTCACGGCTTCGGACGGAGCGTGTCAAGACACCGCCCACGTTCAGCTCGGCTCACTCCTCGGACCTGAAGCTCTTTTTGATATCCTGATCAGTCAAAGTTGTCAAGGAGACTCGGTCAAGTTCATCAACTTGTCGCAAAATGCCAATGATTTTGAATGGAACATAGGTGGAGATCTTACCAACGAATTCGAACCGTTTGTTATTTTCGAACCTGGCGATGGCCCAGTTGTTAGCCTTATAGTTTCGAATAACAGTGGTTCATGCATCGATACGCTGACCATCGATTACATGAACGGATGGTATACAGCAGATTCGGTACTGGTTTCTTATCCGAACGTGTTCACACCCAACGGAGACGATGTGAACGATTGTTTTAAACCTGATTTTGATGGAAATCTGGACGAATGCTTCACGCTTAAGATATTCAGCCGTTGGGGGCGATTATTATACAATTCTGAAAAACACGGAGGAAATTGCTGGGATGGAACCCAACGAACAGGCGATCTGGTGTCCGAAGGCACCTATTATTATATCGCAGTAGTGCGTGGCATGGATTATGCAGGATTCGTGACCGTGCTCTACGAATGAGAATCCCCATAACCATCCTGTTATTCATAAGTTCACTGGCTTCAACAGCTCAGATCACCGATTCGCTTCAATACGTGCTGGGAAAGTTCGAACCGACCTCTCATCCCGATTTTGCCAAGGTTCCAATTTCCTTGGCCGATAAGGAAGGAATGTTTCTGCGGAAAGATGCACTTGATTCGTTCCGGTCGATGGCCGAAAGTGCCGCATCCGATGGTATTCAATTGAAAGTGATCTCGGCCACTCGGAGTTTCAATCATCAGAAACGGATATGGGAATCGAAATGGAATGGAGATCGTTTGGTGAACGGAAAGAACCTGAAGCAGAGTATTCCTGATCCAGCGCTTCGAGCCAAAGAAATACTCCGATACAGTTCCATGCCAGGAACTTCGCGTCATCATTGGGGCACAGACATCGACATCAATTCCTTAAGTTCAAGCTACTTTAAAAGCGGAAAGGGCCGAAAGGAATACGAATGGCTGGTTATGAATGCCAGCAAATTCGGATTCTGTCAGGTCTATTCAACCAAGAACACCGACCGCCCGAACGGCTACGAAGAAGAAGAATGGCATTGGAGCTATCTGTCAGCAGCCAAAAGATTTCAGGCCTATCATTCAAAGCACGTGGCGGAAGTTGAATTGGTAGGTTTTGCGGGTGCAGGGTCGCTGAGTTTGAAAGAAATTGCGGGGTATGTTTCGGGCATCTCCCCAACATGCAAATGACAATCATCGGGCGTTAGTAACTGATGGAATAATTCGTGATACGCAATTGTCTGCCCTTTGCGCAAAGGGTACTTTTGCAACTCAAGTTAAAGTTGATGCAACAGACCATTCTTATTCTCGATTTCGGTTCGCAATACACCCAACTCATTGCACGAAGAGTGCGCGAATTGAATGTTTACTGCGAGATCCATCCCTTCAACAAGATTCCTAAGATCACCGAGCAGATCAAAGGAGTTATCCTTTCAGGAAGCCCCGCATCGGTTCGGCAAGAAGGTTCGCCTGTTCCAGATCTTCGTGACATAAAAGGTAAACTGCCTCTGTTGGGCGTTTGCTATGGAGCCCAATATCTGGCCATGGGCTTTGGCGGAAACGTAGAAGCAAGCAACACAAGGGAATACGGGCGTTCTAACCTTTCATTCTCTGATGGTTCGAACGTATTGATGAAAGGTGTTCCGGCAACTTCGCAGGTATGGATGTCGCATGGAGACACGATTACCGAACTTCCAACGGGCGCAAAATTGATCGGAAGCACAAAAGATGTGCGCGTTGCAGCCTATTGTTTCGAGAACGAACCGACCTATGGTATTCAATTTCATCCAGAAGTGACCCATTCCATTGATGGACTGACGTTGCTGAGAAACTTTGTGGTCGGAATCTGTGGTTGCGATCAGTCTCATACTGCCGATTCGTTCATCGATAGCACAGTGGCTCAGCTGAAGGCTCAGCTTGCAAACGATAAAGTGGTGCTTGGGCTATCGGGAGGAGTTGATAGCAGTGTGGCAGGAATGATCCTTTCTAAGGCCATCGGGTCTAATCTGTATTGCATTTTTGTGGATAACGGTCTTCTTCGAAAAGATGAATTTGAAACTGTTCTTGAAACCTACAAAGGACTGGGACTCAATGTGAAAGGAGTGGATGCCAAGTCTGAATTCTTAGATGAACTTGCGGGTGTTTCAGACCCGGAAACTAAGCGAAAGATCATCGGTCGTGTGTTCATCGAAGTTTTTGATAAGGAGGCAAAACGCATTCAGGACGTAAAATGGTTGGCACAGGGAACCATCTATCCAGATGTTATCGAGTCTATTTCGGTCAATGGGCCATCGGCCACCATTAAATCTCACCACAACGTAGGTGGACTTCCCGAACGCATGAACCTGAAAGTGGTGGAACCGCTCAACACACTCTTCAAAGATGAAGTTCGCGAAGTGGGCAAACACCTAGGTCTGCCCGAAAGATTACTGGGCCGACACCCATTTCCGGGCCCAGGTCTGGCCATTCGGATACTGGGCGATATCACCCACGAAAAGGTCCGTATTCTTCAAGAGGTGGATCATATTTTCATCACTTCGTTGATCGAGCATGATCTTTACGATCAGGTATGGCAGGCCGGAGCCATCTTTCTCCCGGTCAATTCGGTGGGTGTAATGGGTGACGAGCGTACGTACGAGAATGCTGTTTGCTTGCGTGCGGTCTCATCGCGCGATGGAATGACCGCAGACTGGTGTCATCTTCCCTATGAGTTTCTGGCCAAGGTTTCCAACGAAATAATCAATAAGGTTAAAGGGATCAACCGGGTGGTTTATGATATATCTTCAAAACCTCCTGCAACCATAGAGTGGGAATAAAGATGAACGTCCGTATCGCCAATCTTATAGTTCTGTATTCCATATTGCTGTTTGCCTTTCAGGCGAACGGTCAGGAATCAGTTGTGACGAAAAGCGACAGTACGGCCAAAATAGATGGTTTGGAATACCTCATCCATGCCACCAAGGCCAAAGAGACTCTCTTTTCTATTGCCAAGACCTACGAAGTGAAGATCAGCCGATTGGCATTCGATAATCCGGGTGTGCTCGATGGCCTCAAACTGGGTCAGCACCTTCGGATATTGAAAAGTGCCATGGGCGAAAGCATTGAAGGCGAACAGACTTCCACAAAGCTGGACACCGATGGTGAATATGTGCTTTACACTGTTCCGAAAAAGCAGACATTATATGCCATTTCGAAGGAATTCAACACTACCGTATCAGCCCTTCAGGAAGCCAACCCAGAGTTGAAGGACGGATTGAAGGTTGGTTCAACCATTCGCGTTCCGGTACCGAAAATGTTAGGCAACGATCAGACGGAAAAGGTTGAAATGGTGGGACTACCCAGCATGGTAAAGAAAGAGGTGATTATGTCAGAAGCGGTGCAAAGCGTAAGTAGAGGACCTGCACACGTGACGCTGCTTTTGCCTCTACACCTGATAGAGAACGACACGGTTCATGAACGTTTGGTAGCTGGCGAACCAGCGAAGATTTACGAAAAATCGGAAATGGCGCTTCAGTTTTACGAAGGATTCCTTTTGGCCCTCGACACCTTGGACAAGATGGGTTACAAGGTGAAACTAAAGGTGGTTGACACGGAAAATCGGCCATGGACTTCCAGCGAAATGACGGCTAAAGGATGGTTCGAAAACGCTGAGTTGATTTTCGGGCCGTTTTATTCGAAGGTGTTCACTGAAGCGGCCAATTACGCGATGGAACACAAGATCCCCATTGTTTCGCCAACAATAAAAGGCAATGACATTGTGGTTAAGAACCCTTACGTTTTCAAAATGCTTCCTACCGAGGAGACCCTCATCTCTGACATGGGTCGATACCTTTCCCGTTCAGATTCAACCAACAACATCATACTTCATTATGGTGTTGCGGATGAACAGGCAATGATATGGCGCTTCAAACAAGGACTTGAAGGAGTGGGATACGTTCCGCCAAAATTCCCAACTTACGACCTGAACAGATCCGGTCTGGATTCGCTTAGGATGAAACTTTCGTCCTCAAAACGGAACAACATCGTTATTCTTTCGAACAATCAGGTACGACTGGCCGGGCTGTTACGCAAATTGTCGGGTTGGGCGGAAGATAGACGCATAATGGTTTTTACGCCCGAAAGTTGGAAGCAACTGAAAAATCTGGAGGTTGATCAATTTGACCACCTCAAAATTCACATGCCGGTGGCCATGTATGTCAATTACGAGCAGACCGAAGTGCAGGAATTCGTTCTGAAGTTCAGAGAGAAGTTCTTTGCCGAGCCAAGTTCGTTTGCCTTTAGGGGCTACGATCTGGCCATGCATTTCATTCGGAATATGGACGGCATCAGAAAGAACGGGGTGGGATTTATGGAATCGGTGAAAGAGACCGGATTTCAGACCGAATTCAGTTGGAAACGTTTGCCGGAAGGCGGTTTTGAAAATGCTAAGGGCAGGATGGTGGATCACACGGATCTGAACATGAAATTGGCGGTGGATTGAAACCCGAAAAAGACGAAATAGCCGCGTGGTTCCGCCAACTACAGTTGGACATCTGTTCGGAGCTTGAAGCAGAGGATGAGCTTGCCAAGTTTGCCGAAGACCGTTGGGAACGCGATGGTGGAGGTGGTGGCCTCACTCGTGTGATTCAGGCAGGTAATGTATTCGAGAAGGGAGGAGTCAATTTTTCTGCCGTTCATGGCACATTGAACGAAAACATGGTCAAGGCCCTGGGCGTGGGGTCCGATCAGTTTTATGCAACTGGCGTTTCAATTGTCATCCACCCCATCAATCCTTTTGTTCCCATCATTCACATGAATGTGCGATATTTCGAATTGGCCGATGGAACCTACTGGTTCGGTGGCGGTATCGATCTAACTCCACATTACGTGAACGAGAAGGATGCGCGGTTCTTCCATGAATGCTTAAAGGAAACTTGCGATCGATTTGACCCCGACCATTATGCGAAGTTCAAAGCGTGGGCCGATGACTATTTCTACATCAAACATCGAAAAGAAACCAGAGGAATAGGCGGGATCTTTTTCGATAAGCTTAAGAGTGATGGAAACAGATCGAAGGAAAAAGTTTGGAATTTTGTGAAGGCCGTGGGGGAAACATTTGCGCCAACTTATCGCAAACTGGTTTCCGGCAATAAGCAAAGGCCATTCGAACAATCTAACGTTGAATGGAGGAATCTGAGGAGAGGAAGATACGTGGAGTTCAATTTGGTCTACGATAAGGGCACCAAGTTCGGTTTAGAAACAGATGGAAGGATAGAATCTATTCTGATGAGTCTTCCAAACCACGCATCCTGGTATTACAATTTTCAGCCTTCAGGAAATAGTCTCGAATTGCAAACCTTACGTAGCCTTAAAAAAGGCATTGACTGGGCTTCGAACTGACGAAACGATCTATTTGCAATTTCAAGCAACCATTGAGGTTCAAAACCGTTATTGAAGCGGTTGAGTAACAGCCTTAGATCGAGCATGAAAATCACCTTGCGTTCCGGCACAGTTTCTTTGACCCCTTTTCTTCATCAAGTTCAAATTGCACCGTACCTTTGCGCACCATTATCGTACAAGGTGTTTTATTTCGATCATTTTATCTGCCTCGAAGGCGAAGAACTACCCACGGTATAGTCAGTTGCCTAATAGAATGAGCCGCCACCTGCATATTTCAATCTGGATCGTTATACTCTTTCTAACCTTGATCGGACAGCGAGTTCAAGCTCAATATCAGATCAATGGGGTTGCAAATCAGATATCGTGCAACTGCTATCAGCTTACACCCGATGCACCTTTTTCAGGAGGATCTGTCTGGAATGTCAATCAGATCAATCTCACTAGTCAGTTCAATTTCAATTTCGAAGTGTTCTTAGGCTGCTCGAATGGAGGGGCCGATGGAATTGCCTTCGTTTTGCAGCCCGTGAACGTTACACAAGGCGGAGGTTCTAGTTCGTTGGGTTATGGCGGAATCACTCCGTCTCTTGCCATCGAAATTGATACATGGATGAATGATGTGACCATGAGCGATCCACCTCAGGATCATATAGCCATCATGAGCAATGGAAATTCCAACCATGCCAGCGCCAACAATTTGGCCGGACCTGTGATCGCCAGCAGCACCCAGAACAACATTGAAGATTGCGGATGGCACACCATTCAGGTACTTTGGGATCCTGGTCTGAATACACTGGCCGTTTTCTTTGATGGTGTTTTCCGAACTAGCTACACTGGAAACATCATCAACACCATCTTTGGTGGAAACCCCTTGGTTTATTGGGGTTGGACAGGAGGAACCGGTTCTATAAGTGCCGATCAAAGGTTCTGCAACTCCATATTACCGATCTACAATGTGGCAGCCACCACTCATTGCGTTGGAGACCCAGTTCAATTCACAAATGCTTCGCTTACCTCTGCGGGCAACATCAGTAATTTTTCATGGAATTTTGGAGACGGAGGAACTGGTTCTGGAGCGCCTGTCAACCATACCTACAACACGGCAGGAACTTTCGATGTCACAATGATCATAACCACCGAGGGGTGCACGGAGGACACCGTTATTCCCATCACCATCAGTCCGAATCCGGTGGTCAATCTGGGGGCCGACCTTAACATTTGTACTGGTCAGAGCGTGCAATTGAATAATCCCAACAGTTTAGGTGCCGGAACCTATACGTGGTCACCTGGAACCGCTTTGACGAGCACCTCGGTGGCCAGTCCGACTTCATCAGCCACATCCCCAACGAATTATGCCCTCACCTTTACCAATGCAAGTGGTTGTTCGGGTTCCGATGTGGTTCAGGTCATTGTAAATCCATTGCCAACGGCTAATGCTGGTCTAGACCTTACCATGTGTGAGGGAGAACAGATCGGTCTGCAAGCCTCGGGAGGAACAAGTTATTCCTGGACTCCAGCCGCTCCATTGAACAATGCTTCAATCTTCAATCCGAACGCATCTCCTGTTGCTACCACCGTTTTCACCGTTACTGCCACCGATGCAAATAATTGTTCGGATACCGATGATATGACAATTACGGTCGTTCCTGCGCCAGCTTTGAACGCAGGGGCCGACCAGAACATCTGCGAGGGAGATCAGGTTCAGTTGAACGCTATCGGAACGGGCAGTTTTGTTTGGTCGCCTCCAACTGCTTTGAGCAGCACCGTCATTTCCAACCCTACTGCAACGCCTGTAATTACAACCACCTATCGGGTTACTTTAACCGATGCGAACAATTGTACGGCAACGGATAGTGTTATTATTGATGTGGATCCCATTCCAGTGGCATCTTTTCCTGATCCAGTTGCAGTTTGTGATGGAAATGCAGTTCAGTTCAGTAATAATTCAACTGGATCGATAACCACCTACGCTTGGGATTTTGGAGATGGCACAGTGGGCAGTGGCCCCAACCCAACCCACATTTATCCGAGCATAGGAGTTTACAATGTATCGCTGGTCACAACCAGTTCAAACGGTTGTTTTGACTCAACCACTGGAACAGCCGAAGTGATAGTTGGCCCAATACCAGTGTTCACCATCGCCAACGGACCGGATGTCTGCCAAGGCGAAGCAATGCAGATCGTCAATAACAGTAACGGCCCGATCGTTTCCTACCTCTGGAATTTTGGCAATGGCAACACCTCAACGGCAATGGACCCGACTTATGCGTATCCAGGTTATGGTTCATACACGGTAACGCTTACCGTTGGAACCGCTGATCTGTGCTACAATTCGTTACCGATGGATGTGGTGGTTCACCCGGTTCCGGTGACCAGTTTCGGTGCTTCGTTGGCCTGTTTCGGAGATTTGACAGCATTCAACGACCTAACCACGATTCCCATAGGAACAGTAACAGGTTGGGAATGGCTTTTCGGAGACGCTTCCAATATTGATTATACACAGGACCCAGAACATACCTACACAAGTGCTGGAGCGTTTTCTGTAAGGCTAATCGCCCAAAGTGCCATGGGCTGCCGAGATACCTCCATTCGTACCATCTATGTCAATCCCACTCCACTTGTCGCCATCGCTTCAGGTGATGTCTGTTTGGGCGATGCCACCAGTTTCACCAATTCGACCGTTCCTAATGACAATACGATCGCTTCGTGGAACTGGACCTTTGGTGACGGTCAGGTTGCAAACGCATTTGAACCGGGTCACGTTTATTCAACTTTCGGAAACTTCAATGTTCAACTCACAGCAACCAGCGACAGTGGTTGTGTTGGGGTTTCCAGCACCTCGTTGGATGTCTATCCTTATCCTTCAGTTGCCTTCGGCTTTTCTGATGTTGAAGGATGCGCGCCTATGAACATCGAATTCATCAATCAGACCAGCATCAACTCCAATTATTCCATCGCTTCGTATGAATGGATCTTTGGCGATGGAACGGGCATAAATCTTTCGAACCCCGAGCATATTTACAACTCGCCCGGCATTTATGACGTGTCTCTTATTGCCACA
>CAMCFW010000068.1 GCA_945874195.1 Chryseobacterium gleum | reverse complement strand
AGGAATGATCCTCATCCTTTCCATATCGGCCATCGCCAAACCGAGCATTGTCAACCTGATGCTCATCATCGGACTGACGAACTGGACAGGCATTGCCCGATTCACTCGCGCAGAACTTCTAAGGGTACGAAATCTTGAATACATACAGGCAGGCAAGTCGCTCGGATTCAGCGAATCGCGCATCATATTCAAACATGCGCTACCGAATGCGGTGGCACCTGCTTTGGTGGCCATTGCATTCGGAGTTGCGGCCGCCATTCTCATCGAATCGAGTCTGTCGTTCCTTGGCGTTGGAGTGCCGCCCGACACCGTCACGTGGGGTTCGCTTCTCAGCACAAGTCGCCAGAATTTCGGTGCTTGGTGGCTTGTTATTTTTCCAGGATTTGCCATTTTCATGACCGTTACGGTCTATAACCTTTTGGGCGAAGGTGTTCGCGATGCGCTAGACCCACGGTTGAAAACCTGACGTTTATTTAGGCTCAACGCTTAGTTTTGTTAGTCTCTCATTCTTACCTTTGAAACCAAACTGATGGAGAGCAGATTATACATAGAGGGAACACAACTTACGCCCGAGATCGATTTCGATGTGGAGGTGCTTAAGTTTCGCATCAGTGGACGTTCGATGCCAGAAAACTCGGAGAAATTCTATAACCAGATCATTTTCTGGATGCGGGACAGTCTTACCGAGCGCTCGGTCAAGGCGAATCTTGACGTTTCTTTGGATTATTACAACACCGGGTCGTTCATCCGGCTAATGGCCATTTTCAACCTGTTGCACGAATTGAATGGGTCGGGCAACGAATTCAGCGTAAGATGGTTGTGCGAAGAAGATGATGAGGACAACAAGGCAGACGGGTTGTCTTTCAAAGAGGTGGTGAAGATTCCCTTCGAAATCATCGAAATATAGATTCTACATGAAAACGATCGCGGTATTTACAAGTGGAGGCGATTCTCCGGGGATGAACGCGTGCATCAGGGCCGTGGTAAGAACCGCCTTGCACCACGAAATTCAAGTGTATGGCATCATGCACGGTTATCAGGGCATGATCGATGATCAGTTCAAGCTACTTACCAGCGATGATGTAGGCAACATCATTCAACGAGGTGGAACCATTCTGAAATCTTCAAGGTGCAAGGCGTTTTTTGAAGTGGCAGGAAGACAGACGGCCTTCGAAAACCTTCAGAAATATGGCATAGAAGGCATTGTGGCCATTGGAGGCGATGGAACTTTTGCAGGAGCGAAGGTCTTCACTGAGGAACACAGCATTCCATTCATCGGTCTGCCCGGAACCATTGACAACGACCTGATAGGAACAGATTACACGATCGGTTATGATACGGCCCTGAATAACGTTCTCGAAGCGGTGGACAAGATAAAAGACACGGCTGCCTCGCACGATCGCCTCTTCTTTGTGGAGGTAATGGGCAAGGACGCGGGTTTCATTGCGCTCCGATCAGGAATAGGTGTGGGCGCGGCTGCCATTCTTGTTCCGGAAGTGATGACCGATCTTGACGGGCTGATCGAGAACCTGAGGGCGGCCTACACCCGCAAGAAAAGCAGTAGCATTATCATGGTGGCCGAAGGCGATGATGCCGGAGGCGCCTACAAGATCGCACAGAAAGTGGTGGAGGCCCTGCCTCAATACGACACTCGCGTTTCTGTTCTCGGACATCAGCAACGAGGCGGAAGTCCTTCTGCCTTCGACCGCATGCTGGGCTCTCAATTGGGCTACGAAGCCGTGGTTGCCCTTATGGCCGGAAAGCACTCGGTCATGGTAGGAATTGTGAATAAAAAGCCTTGTTATACCCCGTTCGGAAAGGCCATTAAGCACCACGATACTATAAGCCTCGATCTTCTGAAGCTTGCGGAGATTTTGGCAGCCTAACTAGACTTTTCCACATTCCTTTGCTGCCACGGTCGCTTGGGCTAAATTGCCGTCATGACCGCCTTGGCCCTTTTTGTGGAAGTGATACTGCCTGTTCCATTGGCCAGTACCTTCACCTATCGGGTGCCGCGCGATCTGGAAACTGAGGTGCAAGTAGGCAAGCGCGTGGTGGTGCCGTTCGGCAAGCGTAGGCTTTACACGGGTATCATTTGGCAGTTGCACGACCGCCCACCGGTAAATCATCAGGCCAAATACATTGACGAGCTGTTGGATACGGATCCAATGGTGTTGCCTACACAGTTGGAACTATGGAATTGGATGGCCGCCTACTGCATGTGCCATTTGGGCGAGGTGATGAACGCGGCACTTCCTTCCGGACTCAAACTTTCAAGCGAAAGCCGCTTAACTATCCATCCAGATTATGACGGAACGATGGATGATATGGCAGACGAAGAAATGGATGTGTTGGAATGCTTGCAGAACAAGCCTTTCCTGACCATGGAGGATATCTCTAAGCTGGTCAGAAGAACGCATGTGCATCGCATCATCCGAACCATGTCAGAAAGGCGGATCATCATTCAATACGAAGAGCTTCAGGAGAAATTCAAACCCAAGATGGAACTTGTGTATGAACTGGCTCCATGGTTGGCCGATAAGGAGAAGATGCAGGAGCTTTTCGTGACGCTGGAACGGGCCCCAAAACAGTTGGAGGCATTGATGCAGTTTCTCCATTTCAGCCGCACATCCAAAGAGAAAGGAAGGGTAAAAAGACAGCTGTTGGTAACAGACAATTCGGTTTCCGCGGCCGCCATCGACCAATTGCTGAAGAAGGAAGTGCTCATTAAGTTGGAAATGGAAACCAGCCGATTGATGGGCGAAGACGCTTGGGCCACTGAGGGAATCGTGCTTACCGAACAGCAGCAGGCTGCGTTCAATGAAGTAGAACAATGCCTGGCCCAAAAAGAGGCTGTTCTATTGCACGGGGTGACCGGAAGCGGAAAGACCGAGATTTACATCAGGCTTATCCAAGAAGAGATGGCCAAGGGCAGACAAGTGCTCTACATGCTGCCCGAAATTGCCCTCACGGCTCAGATAATTCAGCGGTTGCAGAAGCATTTTGGCGATGAGGTGGGTATCTATCATTCCAAAATGTCAGACAACGAGCGGGTTGAAGTTTGGCAGAAACAACTCAGTAAGCGGCCCTATCAGGTGGTATTGGGCGCCCGTTCTTCGCTTTTTCTTCCTTTTCAACATTTGGGAATGGTGATCATGGACGAGGAGCATGAGCACAGTTTCAAGCAGCACGAACCCGCACCGCGTTATCATGCGCGCGATGCAGCGGCCCATTTGTGCAAAAAGGCAGGTGCCAAAATGCTGCTTGGGTCTGCCACGCCCAGTCTGGAGGCTTATTTCAATGGAATGCGAGGCAAAATCGGGCTGGTAAGTCTGAACGAACGTTTCGGTGGAATTCAGATGCCGCATATTGAGCTCTGCGACCTGAAATTGGAACGTCAAGCTGATAGCATGAAAGGACCATTCAGCGCGCAACTGCTCAATCGCATCAGCGAGACGCTTGCAAGGCGCCAACAGGTCATCATCTTTCAGAACAGACGCGGCTACTCTAGCTTTGTGCAATGCAACCATTGCGGTTGGGTGCCTGATTGCATCAATTGCGACATCTCACTCACCTACCATAAATACAGTCAGGATCTGCGCTGCCATTATTGCGGACATTCTGAGAAAGTGCCACAGGTCTGTCCCAAATGCATGTCCACCTACATGAAGACCAAAGGTTTTGGTACCGAACAGGTGGAAGAGGAACTGGCCATTCATTTTCCGGGCAGCGTGGTGGCGCGCATGGACATGGACACCACCCGCGGAAAACATGCTTACACCCGAATCATATCCGATTTTGAGGACAGGCGGATCGACATTCTGGTTGGCACACAGATGGTGACCAAAGGACTCGATTTCGACCACGTGGGGCTGGTGGGCATCCTCAATGCCGATGCGCTGCTCAACTATCCTGATTTCCGCTCCTTCGAACGGGCCTATCAGTTAATGGCGCAGGTAAGTGGCCGTTCAGGAAGAAAAGGAAAGCGCGGGCTTGTGGTCATTCAGACCACCGACGCTCAGCATTTTGTCATTTCGCAAGTTGTGAAGAACGATTATCAAGGAATGTATGAGACCGAACTGGCGCAGCGCAAACAGTTCCGTTATCCTCCATTCATAAGATTGATCTGCATTACCATAAAGCACCGCGACCGAGATGTGGTGGACCGCGCGGCCCAGGAATTGGCCATGCGGTTGGAATCCGTGCCCGATCAGATCCTTCTTGGTCCGGAGTATCCGCTTGTGCAACGCATTAGAAACAAGTACAACAAACAGATCCTGCTGAAAATGGGAGGAGCCAACATGCAGCAGCGAAAAGACACCATCTTCAGCATCATTCGCCAAGTGAACGGAGAAAAGGAATTCCGGTCGGTTTTATTTCAACCCGATGTGGATCCAGTTTGATCAGCAAAAAAAGAAAGCCTCGTCTTCTTGCAGATGACTTCTTATATCTGCTTGTTCTTCTTTGTTGGCCACCGCAACGATAACTTGAGGACGCTGTAGGTCTCCGATGGCATCCACGTTCCCTATCAGCTTGTCATAGACCTTCTTTCCGATCTTGTTCGGGTTATTGCAGATCCATTGGAACGCCACGTTGGCTTCCAAAAGTCCCTTAGCCAACGATTTCCCCTTCGAACTGGCTCCCCAGATCACCAATGGTCTTTCAGATTCATGATCAATTTTCAGAAACCATTTGAGCTTCAGATCCAGAAAGCGGTTATCTGCATAGTTGGGATCGGTGCGAGAGGAGCGAGTCGAATGGTCGCGCCAGTGGTGAAGCACAGTTGAGATTGGAATGGGCTTCAATCCTGCCTGATAGAACCGGAAACAGAGGTCGTAATCTTCCGGATAGGTGTTCGGATGGAATGCACCGCAACGGTCAAAATCGGTTCTACGCACCATCCAACAGGGCGATGGAATGACACATTCACGGTAAATGTCCCTATAGTTGCTTCCCGTCAGGCTCAGCGAGTTCAACCACGACTCGTAATAGCGGTATCCGTCACCGAGTTCACCATCCGAAAAATAGCTTACCAGTCCGATGGCGAGGTGTCCGGTTCCGTGTTTCAGCAGGTCACGTTTCAGGACTTTCAATTTGTTGCTGGCCATGCGGTCATCGGCATCCATACGGGTAATGAACTCGCCTTTGCTTTGGACATACGCCAAGCGAAGTGCATCAATGATCCCTTTTCCAGTATTGTCGATAACCGAAATGCGTGGGTCGAGGGTAGCAAAACGTTCGAGAATGGTCCGGCTTTCATCGCTCGAAGCATCGTTTATGGCAATGAGTTCCCAATCGGTCTCGCTTTGATGAACAATGGAGGAGAGGCAGTCTTCCAGAAAAGGCGCGGCATTCTTCACTGGCATCAGAATGGACACCAGACCGCGAGTTGAACTCAATTCCTAACCAATTTAATGGTCTGATGCTCATCGTCTGCCACGATCTCCAGGAAATAAACACCTGTCTGAAGGTCAGATGAAGCCAGATTGAGTGTTCCTCCGTTCGAGCTCATCGAGCGGACCTCTTGACCCAAGGCGTTGTAAAGCCAAATCTGTATGGCCGTTGGCGAAACGATCCGCAATGCACCGTTTCCCGTGCCGAATCCAAGCGTGTTAAACACAGCTATGGAGCTGGTGGTTGAGGAGACTCCTTCAATTCCCACGTTCCAAGGAATGAGTCCCCGGTCATACATCCTCTGGCGGATGGGGGTGAAATTCGAACCTCCGAACAATAGCGTATCGGCCTGAAGGAACAGAAGGGCTGCCTGCGGCATGGTCATACCATCAGCAAAACTATAGGCGGTCTGAATCATGATGGCATCGGTGGCCTCTCTGCCTATATCGCCCCAGATCTGCATGAGGGTTGCCGACCAGATATCAGCATCGGTGTAAAGGTTATTGTTGAGATCTTCGGGATAATGATCGGAACTCACGGAACTCCTTCCGGGCCAATATTCGTTGTGGCCATCCCAAGTAAAAACATCGCTCCAACGGTTTGGGCTTAAAGAACGTGAATAGGACGAGGCGAAATAATCGCCCACAGCTTCATCCATGGCTTTCCGCTCAACCCCGTTGTTGGTGCCCGGAGCTGCGCTTTGCATGATGGCATGTCCGTATTCGTGAACGATCACGTCAGCATCTTCGGCATCGTCAACTCCGCCTTCTCCAAAATGTAACCGTGGCGGACTGAATCCGGCATTGAAATTCGAGTTGTCGCTTCCGTTGAGGGCATGCGCATCAACCGCTATCTGGTAATCAACAATGTTGTCGAATCCCAGCGAACGGATGTAATTCTGTAAGACATTGATGTGATAATAGGCGTTCACATCCTCAAACCCAGATTGTGCACGCGTGTAATTGAACAGTGGTAACGCGCTGGTCACCGGTTGAACATAGGGCAACGAAAACTCGCCTATTACCACATGCTCGCTTGCCAGAGAGAAGATATTGTTGTCGAAACTGACATCCAGTTGAACGGGGATCCGTTGGGCATTCAGCTCAAGCACATCCTGATCGAACGAATCGGCATAAGGCGCACCATAGCCAAGGTTGCCTCCCGTCAACGGATCCGGATTGAATACCCAAAGGGTCGCGACACTGTCCACCGGATCAGCATAGGCAAGCAGGTCATTCTGATAGATCACCTTCACATCGGTGTTCAGCACCAGTTCGTAATATCGGTCGGTGGTTTCAACCACTTCCAAATGAATGGCCGGAACAAGTTGATCGTCCTCCTCGATGTAAACTTCGTTCAGTTCGTAATGATGCAATTGTCCGTTTCCGTTGCTTCGATAGTGGATCATCAATCCATCGTGATAGGCCTGATGGCCTGGAAATGAAGGAGATACATTGGATGGAATACTGAAGGTATGGTCGAACAGACTCAGGATCCGACCGCTCAGATCCATGTTCACCTTGACAATTCCCCTGAACACTGGACGGCCGTTCAGGGTCTGTGCAAATCGGTAATGATGTCCTTTTGTGCTATGCACCTCATTGACCAGCACCAGACCACATTCCCCATTTTTCAGATTCGGAAGGTTCTGAATGAGATGACTTTTGATGGCGTTGGTGTCGTTGGCGATCCTATCGTTCATCGAAACCATCACCGCCTGCTTCAGGTCAAGCACCGGTGCGCCATTGTCAATGGCCACCCACTTCTGGGCGTTTCCAAAAAATGGCAGAAGCAGAAAAAGGAGAATTGACCGCATGTTCACAAAGATAAGACGCACACCAAGTGGCAGGTTGTACCTTTCAATGAAAATGAAGTAAAAAAGATTAGCGGAAAAGCGGACCTAGATCGTGTTGGCGGCAATCCAAAGCAACCAGGCAAATGAAGCAATGATGCACAGGGCGGTTACCGATTTCAGAAGGAAACGAATGGCAATGCTTGAGTTCATGGTAGTTCCATTTTTTTAAGAGGGCCTCAATTTCGAGATCGTTCACAAACGAAATGTCATCTTTCGCTCATTTGTTGAAAGAACGACTTTCGGTGATCTGGTCCGGACGTTCGCTTTCGGTGAATTCGAACAGCGAGCCGTATTCATTGGTCACCAGCCCCAGATGCTGCTGATACCAATTGCGCTGCGCCTTCGGGTCGGTGCTTTTGAAGAAAATACCACCTATGCCTATTACTCGGCCTTTCTTTGTTTCCGACATGCCGTTCAGTTTAATGAAAGTTGAATCGATTTCAACGCCTCACCACTCTTAGCACTTCGGTTCCCGACCTTCCTTCTATCTGCAACAGATAGACACCGGTCTCCTTCGGTAGCGTTATTCCTCTGTTTGGGTAAAGCTTCAAGCTTGAATGTAGTTTCCCTTTTAGGTCGTAAACGCTGATGCCGGTAATGTCGGTCAGGTTTTCGCCTTTCAACCTCACGGTTCCGTCAATGCTCGGATTCGGATACACCTCAAGTTTTTCCTTTTTGCGCTGATCGACACTTGTGATGACCGAGATGTTCATCAACGAATCGGAAGCGATCAACACCGGCTGTTGATCGGCATTGTGATACATCACCTCGAAGGCATCGATGGCAGGGGTGGACACCGCAAACATCTCCTGCATCCATTTTGGCGGTGCGGTCTGGTAATAGACCTTCGAAGTCACTTTAATGTTCCCAGTGTATCCGTTCAGCGGAACGTGATAATGCACCACATCTGTTCCAGAGCCTTCAAACCCATCAAAGTTGAAGTTGGCATCCGTCAAAGCCACTCCCACCACTTGGGTCGTGTCGTAGGCAGGGTGATCGGTTCGGAAACCCAATGGCGCCAAGCGGTTGTCCTTGATAGGGGCAAAGGCCCGCTCAAGCACGGTGGTCACCGCGCCATTCACATCGCCCATCACCATTTCGTATATCTGAACTTGGCCCTGGTCAATGATCACATCATAATGCGTTTCGAATGTGGGGTTCTGTCCTTCCACTTCGTAGTTGCTTTGCAGCACTCCCGATCGGAAAAGGGTGTCGCCATCGGCTTTAATGACCAGAAATTCAATGAAAGCCCTTCGGGAAGGATAACCCGATGGGAATTTGTGTCCCGCTAGGTTTTCCAGTTTCACTTCAAAATAGCCCGTGTCGTTGCCAAAGGTTTCAAAGCTCAGGTCCAAATTCAAGGTCTGGGTCTTTAGCATGTTCTCGGTACGGGCAATGGTGGCGTCCATCACTTCATCCGAAGCGGCAATTCCCAAGGTTG
>CAMCFW010000067.1 GCA_945874195.1 Chryseobacterium gleum | reverse complement strand
ACAAATACGATAGAGCGAAACCTCTACTGGTTCTGAGAAACGGTCATCTCCGATATTATGATGCTCAAATTCGTATTTGATCGGGGTCAGGCCGAGCGATTTTTCGAGCATGTCCGACATGGCCGGAACCAGACCCATTTCGCTTAGGGCACGGGGCATCATCTGGTGGCTGATTCCGCGCACTTCGGCAATGGCGTGGTCAAGTGTGCTTCGGGTTGCGTGCAGTTCATTGTCCAATCCGGTCTCTTTCGCTTTTTTGGAAGCGGCCTGCCGCTGCATCTGCAAACTCAATCCGGTGAGCGACTGCACGATCCCATCATGGAGGTCTTTGGCGATCCGCTTGCGTTCGTCCTCGGTTGCCTGAATGATGGAACGCAGACCGCGTTCACGTTCTTCAATGATGGCTGCATCGCGCTGCGATTCTGCAATCCGCCTGTTGTGCTGCAGCACGAACAGGGCCAGGAATAGAATACCGATCGCCATTCCCACCGAGCCGAATATCCACATGCGCTGTCGCGAAACGACCAACTGCTGTTCCTGCGTTTCCTGTTTCAACAGAAGGTTCTCGCGCTCCTTCTTTCCGGTTTCAAAACGGGTCTCCATTTCGACCAACTGTTCCGTTCGCTGCTTATCGAGCAGACTGTCCTTCAAGGCCGTGAATTCCTTCTGTGCGTTGAGCGCAGCACGCAGGTCTCCGGCCGCTTCGTGCACCTTTGCCAACTGTTCAAAGCAATACTGACGCATGTAAGGGAACCCGATCCCGTAGCTCCGCAAAATGGCCGTGGTGTAATAATGGATGGCGGAATCGTTGATGCCCTGTGCTTGGAAAAGGTCGCCATATAGTATGAGGTTTTCCATGATTCCGTAACTATCCTCACGGATCTGGCGGATGCGATAAGCTTCATCGAACAACGGTTTGGCGGCAGCAAAATCCTTGCGCAAAAGCTCCACTCCGCCCAAATTGTTGAGGCTGTACGGAAGCGCCACGCTATCGTTGTTCGATTTGGCGATGGCAAACGCCTTCCGGTAATAGAATGTGGCGCTATCCAACTCATTTTCCATTTCCTTCAGCACCCCGTAATTATTGTAGCCCGATTCCAGGGCTCCGAGGTCCTTGTGTGCTTCAAGGATTGAAATGCCTTCACGCATATACGCATTCGCCTTGGCCATATCGCGCCTTTTCATCTGATAGCCAATGGAACAGTACAAGCTGCCTGCCCGTTTGGGAAGTTTCAGTTCTTCAAACAAGGCGATGGCCTCGATCGCATGCTCAAGACTGGTCTCGTGTTCACCCAGTAGGTAGGTCACGGTGCTGAGTTTCACTAGGATCTCTGCCTTGTCAATCCGGTTGTCAGCTTCGGTTGCGGTCTTCAATCCGGCTTCGAGCAAAGGCCGGGAGCCATGAAGGTCGGAAACCATGCGGTCGTATGGCATCGACACGATGCTTTCCAATTCCGTTTGGGAGAAAAGGGAAAGCGGAATAAGCAGAAATAAGAATAGGATTCTCAGCACCGCACCAAGGTCGGTAACTTTCCGAAAACGAAGCCGAATCCGAGCTACAAGGGAATATTCCCGTGCTTCTTCCGTGGTAATGTTCTGGCCTTGTTCTTCAGCATACCGAACGCACGGATCAACTTTTCGCGCGTCTGCGATGGCTGGATCACCTCGTCCACGTAGCCACGTTCGGCTGCGCGGTAGGGGTTGGCGAAATGCTCGAGGTATTCCTGTTCCTTCTCCTTGAGTTTGGCTTCAGGGTCTGATGCGGCCTTGATCTCGGTTCGGAAGATGATCTCTGCGGCACCTTTCGCTCCCATCACCGCGATTTCGGCCGTGGGCCAAGCGTAGTTCATATCGGCACCAATGTGCTTACTGTTCATCACATCGTAGGCACCACCATAGGCCTTGCGCGTGATGACCGTGATGCGCGGAACGGTGGCCTCGCTGAACGCATAGAGCAGCTTCGCCCCGTTGGTGATGATGCCGTTCCACTCCTGATCCGTGCCGGGTAGGAATCCGGGAACGTCTTCAAAAACGAGCAGCGGAATGTTGAAACAGTCGCAGAAACGCACGAACCGCCCGCCTTTGGTAGAAGCGTCAATGTCCAGCACACCGGCAAGCACGGCCGGCTGATTGGCCACAATGCCGATGCTTTTTCCGGCCAATCGGGCGAAGCCGACCACCATGTTCTCCGCAAAGCTTTTGTGTACTTCCAAAAACGAACCGGCATCCACCACCGCCTCGATCACCTCCTTGATGTCGTAAGGCTGATTGGGGTTTTCGGGGATGATGCTGTCCAACATTGGCCGTTTCTCATCGCTCGGATGATAGGTCAGTTGGGGCGATTCCTCCTCGCAGTTCTGCGGCATGTAGCTCAGCAGGTTCTTCAGATTCTCAATGCATTCAAGGTCGTTGGCACAAGCAAAGTGCGTGACACCCGATTTGGTGGAATGCGCGCTGGCCCCGCCCAGTTCTTCGGAGGTCACCTCTTCGTGCGTTACCGTTTTTACCACGTTCGGGCCGGTGACGAACATGTAGCTCGAATCCTGCACCATCATTACAAAATCGGTGAGCGCAGGCGAATAGACCGCGCCACCCGCGCATGGCCCCATGATGGCTGAGATCTGAGGAATGACGCCCGAAGCGAGGGTGTTCTTGTAGAAGATGTCGGCATAGCCACCGAGCGACACCACGCCTTCCTGAATGCGCGCCCCGCCCGAATCGTTGAGGCCTATGACGGGTGCCCCGTTCTCCATGGCAAGGTCCATGATGCGGCAAATCTTCTGGGCATGCATTTCGGCCAGCGAACCACCGAAAATGGTGAAATCCTGTGCGAAAACATAAACCGTTCGGCCGTTGACGGTTCCGTAGCCCGTGATCACACCATCGCCAAGGTACTTCTGCCTGTCGAGCCCGAATTCCTGCGAACGGTGGGTGACGAACATGCCGAGTTCCTCGAAACTGCCCTCATCCATCAGCAGATGCACCCGTTCGCGGGCGGTCAGCTTGCCTTTGGCGTGTTGCGAAGCGATCCGCTCCTCCCCACCGCCCAGTTTGGCCAGTTCCTGTTTGTCGCGTAGTTCTTTGATCTTGTCTTTCATCGTGGGGTCATTTCAACTTTTTCAAGCCGTCAACTTTCCGAAAGCTGACGACTTTCTTAATAGGCACTTCTGAATTGATTGAGGAAACGCTTGTCGTTCTCGAAGAACAGGCGCAGGTCCTTGACCTGATATTTGAGCATGGCGGTTCGTTCAATGCCCATTCCAAAGGCGAACCCCGAATAAACCTCTGGGTCGATGCCGCACGCAAGCAATACATTCGGGTCCACCATGCCGCAGCCCAATACCTCCAACCAACCTGTTCCTTTGGTGATGCGGTGGTCAGATTCGGTCTCCAGTCCCCAATAAACGTCCATTTCGGCACTCGGCTCGGTGAATGGGAAATAGGACGGCCGCAAGCGGATCCTGGTTTCGGGGCCGTAGAATTCGCGGGCAAAATAGAGCAGCGTGTCCTTCATGTCGGCAAACGAAACGCCCTTGTCAATATAGAGTCCTTCAATTTGATGGAAGATGCAGTGCGCCCGATAGGAAATGGCCTCATTGCGGAAAACCCTTCCTGGCGAAATGGTGCGAATGGGCGGTTGTTGGCCTTCCATTACGCGCACCTGAACAGACGAGGTATGCGTTCGGAGTGCAAAATCGGGATCCTTTGCCACGAAGAACGTGTCTTGCATGTCACGGGCCGGGTGTTCGGGCGGGAAATTGAGCGCAGAGAAATTGTGGTGGTCGTCCTCAATTTCTGGGCCTTCGGAAACGGTGAATCCGATTCGTTCGAAGATGGAGACCACCTCCCTGCGCACCATGTTCACTGGGTGGCGGGTTCCAATTTCCAAGGGAAACGGGGGAACGGTGAGGTCGATGGTCGGGTCAATGGCCTTTGCGCCCGAACCGAGCGCGGCCTGCATAGCGTGGAACTTGTCCTCGGCTAGGTCCTTCAGGGCATTCAATCGCTGGCCGAACTCCTTCTTCTGCTCATTCGGCACATCGCGGAACGCAGCGAAAAGCTGAGGGATGATGCCCTTTTTGGAAAGGAACTGTAGGCGGAAATTCTCAAGGTCTTCGTGGTTCGCAATGGCGAGTTCCTCTATCTGACTGCCGTAGTCTTCTAGTTTCTTTAGCATGGGTCAAAAATAGAACAGGCCGCGCAATTGGCGGCCTGTTTAAATGTTGATGTCCAGGATGCTTATTTGCGGATGATGGTCACCTTCATTGGGATCGCTTCAACCGGAACATCTGCCTGATGGGTCTTGACGGCCGCGATCTTATCCACGATGTCCAATCCCTCGATCACCTCACCGAAAACGGTGTATTGCATATCCAAATGTGGCGTTCCGCCCAATTCGGCATAAACCTTCTTCTGTTCTTCAGTGTAGGTCACTCCCGAACGCTCCTGCATTTGAGTTACCCTATCCACAGGGTAGGTCTGACCTTGAACAATGTAGAACTGCGATCCAGATGATTTCCTCTCCGGATTGACGTGGTCGCCTGTTCGCGCAGCAGCCAACGCGCCTTTCTTGTGGATGAATTTGGCATTGATCTCGGCTGGAATTTCGGGACGGTTGTCAATGGTGCCGACCGAAGCACTTCCCCCTCCTTGGATCATGAAGCGGTTGATGACGCGGTGGAATACCGAACCATCGAACTTGCCCGATTTGGCCAACTCGAGGAAGTTGTCGCGATGAAGCGGGGTTTCATTGTAAAGCATAACCTTGATGTCGCCCATAGAGGTGCTGATGAGTACGATCGGGTTCGATTTTCCTTGGGCGAGGGCACCAGCGCTGAACGCCAAGGCAAGTGAAAAGACAAGTGCAATTTTCTTCATTGTGTTGTTTTTTAGTGTCTGTATGCTTGTTTTAAGGGTGTCAAAGATATTTGTCTGAGACACAACCGAAGGCTTTTACCAATAAACATTCCAAATGGATACACTTTTTCGAGGAACTTCATTGGTGTTTCAACACAAGAACAACAGAATGATCGCAGGATCATTTAATTTTAGCTCTTCAAATCAAGAATCATGAAACAGATAAAATACCTGCTGCCCTTGTTGTTCATCGCGCTTGTGGTGGGCACATCTTCTTGTAAAAAGAACAGGGACGCCAAAGTGATCATCACTGTAGTGAAGGATTCGTTGAACTTCGTCACCCAAGATACTGTTGTGGTTCCGGCCGTTCAGGCCAATGTCAGATTTTATCTTGATGTGGTTGGCGCAGAACACATAGACACCACCATCAGAACAAATACGAGCGGTGAGGCCGAATTCGTTTGGTTTGAAGACGCCATCCTCCAATACGATGTGGTTTACGGTAGCTATACCAACATCGAAAACTTCGTAATCCTGGAACAAGGAGAGACCGTTGAAGAAACGATCAACATCAACGACTAGTTCGGCAACTCTGCATTCTTAAAGTATTCCAGCAAGGCCTCTTTCATCAAGAGGCTTTGTTGATTTGGGTTGAGCCGTGGCAGTTTGGCAAGTTCCTTATAATGAGGCCAACCGTCCTCATCCATGCCAATATATTCGTAGTAGCCGTATTGCACCAGTAGCCTGCAAATGGCAATATGCATCAGGTCGGTCTTCTCTTGCTTTTTAAATGCTCGGTAGCCCTGACCTAGTTCTTGCACCCCCACAAGGAAAAGAATAGAGTCCAACTCCAGTCCTTCACCGAAAATAGCCTCCAAACGGGCAACCAGTTCGCGCCATTCGCGCTGTAGATCCATATCCACCATGGCACAAAATTAGCTAGAAGTTTCACGAATATTCAAAACGCTATTTTTGCGCGCGATAATGACGTCTAATCAAAGTGGTTTATTGTTATTGAGGCGGGTGCTCGTGACAATTCTTTGTTTGTCCTGCCTCTTGTTCAGCGCCAGCGCTATCGAACCTGCCTACCCGAAGCCAGTTACGCCCATCGATATCGTATTTGCGGTTGATATAAGTGGCAGCACGGGGGGGATCCTCTCTTCGGTGCGGTCCAAGTTCTGGGAGATCCAGTCCGAAATCTCACGTATGGAACCATCTCCCAGCTACCGCCTCGGCATCGTGTGCATGGGCCGTCCCAGCTTCAAAAAAGAGAACAATTATGTTCAGGTCATTTCAGATCTTACGGATGATATTGATGCGGCTGCCTCTCCCTTCTTTCAGATAAAGGACGTGACCGCGCCCGGAAATTATTTCATGGGGCACGCGTTGGATGTGGCCGTGAACGACCTTTCGTGGTCTGAGGATGTCAATGCCCTTAAAATGATCTTTCTGGTAGGCAACGGAAAACCGTCTGCCGGACCTGGCTATATAAAACCCATGAAAGACGCCAAGGAGAAGGGAATCATTATCCACTCACTCTACTTCATGACCTATTCGAACCAGAACGAACAGAACGAATGGAACCACATTGCAAGTGAAACAGGCGGAGGATTCTTTATCATCGGGCTGAAAGAACCCTCTATTGTTCTTGAGAAACCATACGATGGGTCAATGCTTCGCGAAGCAAGCAGATTGCTCAACAAGACCTATGTGTATTATGGAGAGAACGGATTGACCCGCTATGAGATGCAGGCTGATCTTGACGAAGAATCGGAACTGATCGGTGACGATTCGGTGGAGGCCCGCACCTTTTTCAAGGCTTCTTCGCTATACGTAGGCAATAACTACGCGTGGGACCTTATTGATCTTGGTGCCTCAGGCAAAGGAACTCCGACCAAAGAGAACAGGAAATACATGGATGAAGCCTATGCGACCCTGTCGGCCATGGAGTTTGAACAAACGCTTGCCGAAATAGGGTATGAACGGAAGGAATACCTCAGCATCATCAAGATGTTGAGCACCCAGCGCGAGGCCTTTTTAGGCGATATGAAGGAGAAGATGAAGGATTATCGATTCGGCAACACCTTCTTCGGGGTAGTGAATCGAAGCATTTCTGAGGCTGCCGAAAAGCACGGATACAAAATTGAATATTGATGAACTGGTTCGATGCGGTGCTGGCCTTGCCGCTCATCTGGGGTATTTACAAGGGAGTGACCGGAGGGTTCATCATGGAGGTGGCCCGTATGGTGGGACTGATAGCCGGAATTGCAATAGGAGTAGGTTTTGCCAACCAACTGGCCGACCTGGTCTATGAATACACCACTGTCACCAACGATTTCGTCCCGATCATTGCCTTTGCATTCATTCTTGTTGCGGTCATCATTCTGGTTCACTTTTTTGCACAGGCCATTCAAGGGGCGGCCAATGCCATGGCGCTCAGTTGGCTGAACAAGTTGGCAGGCGCTGCCTTCGGTATGCTGAGAATGGCCTTTCTTATCAGCACCGCCATCCTGTTGTTCAACCGGGCCGAACTGCTGATCCGTTTCAACAAGGGCGAAATGGCGCAGACCTCTCTGCTCTACGGACCGATAACCAAGGTGGCGCCTTTTCTACTCCCCGTTCTTGAGGAGTTGAACAAGGACAATCTGTTCGATAAGACCGATCGGAAATTCGATAAAGTGAAAGAGGCGGTGCGCGAAATTATCCCCGAATAGCCTTGATGCCCGGAAGTTCCGTTCCTTCCATGTACTCCAATAGTGCCCCACCTCCTGTCGAAACGTAGCTCACTTGGTCTGAAAGTTCGAACTTGTTGATGGCCGCCACCGAGTCGCCACCACCCACCAGCGAAAACGCCCCATTCCTAGTGGCCTCGGCAATCGAAAGTGCCACAGACCGGGTCCCCTGCTGAAACGATTCCATCTCGAAAACGCCCATCGGTCCGTTCCAAAGTATGGTCTTCGATGCCATCAGAACAGCGTGGTATTCCTTTTCTGTCTTTGGTCCAATGTCCAGTCCCATCCAACCATCAGGAATGGCCATGGTGTCGCATACTTGCGTGTTGGCCCTGTTGTCAAAGGCATCAGCAGCAATGGTGTCTTCGGGCAAATGGATCTTAACACCTTTGGCTTCCGCATCCTTCAGGATCTTCTTCGCCATTTCCAAATAATCATCTTCAATCAAGGATTTCCCAACAGTTCCGCCAAGGGCTTTGGCAAAGGTGAAGCTCATTCCTCCACCGATGATGATGTGGTCAACACGGTCAATAAGGTTCGTGATGATGGATATTTTCGAAGAGACCTTTGCCCCGCCCATCACCGCTGTCACCGGCTTCTTTGAGTTCTTGAGCACTTTATCCACACTCTCAATTTCTTCGGCCAACAGGTAACCGAACAATTTGTCGTTGGGAAAGAAATCGGCCACGATGGTTGTCGATGCATGTGCTCGGTGCGCTGTTCCGAAGGCATCGTTCACATAAATGTCTCCCAATTGCGCCAATTGCTTCGAAAAGGCGACATCGCCCGCCTCGTCTTGTTTATGAAAACGAAGATTCTCGAGTAGCAGAACTTCTCCCATTTTCAACGAATCGGCCGCAGCAGTGGCTTTTTCGCCCACGCAGTCTTCTGCAAATTTGACGCGGACACCGATCAGGTCGGAGAGATGACCGACCAGATGGCGAAGTGAAAACTTTTCTTCGGGGCCACTTTTCGGTCTTCCCAAGTGGCTCATCAGAATAACAGCACCCCCGTCTTTTAGCACTTTTCTGACCGTAGGTAGCGCAGCTGTGATCCGAGTATCGTCCGTTATGCGGAAATCATCTTCCAGGGGCACATTGAAATCAACTCTTATCAGTGC
>CAMCFW010000066.1 GCA_945874195.1 Chryseobacterium gleum | reverse complement strand
CTCCTACCCACCTCACTTTTAGCGCAGGAATATGGACAGGCCCTGTTGACCAACGGAAATGGCGACCATTATCAACGTGGGGTGATCAATTTGAAGGTGAATGCCCAGTACCGCCACCTGTGTTCAGAAAGCGAAGTCTCCATTCCGGAATTGGTGGCCGAACTTCGCCTATTGGGATTGAAAACCATCGTAAAGAAGTTCAAAACGACAACGCCCCCTACACGTGAGTTCAACGACCGTGGCATCAAGTTGGCCGATATTTCGCTTATCTACACTGCCAAAGTTTCGGACGATGCCGACATTTTGGAAGCCTGCAAAAAACTTTCCATTCTGTCTTCTGTGGAATATGCAGAACCCGATGTTGTGAGTTATGATCAGCATGTGCCGAACGATGCAAACCTGAACAGTTTGATGCCCTATCATTTTGCCACCACTTCTACCTACGAGGCCTGGGACATAACCCTTGGCGACACCAATGTGGTGATAGGCATTACGGAAACGAGTGTCGATGTTAACCACCCTGACCTTTCGGGGAATGTTAAATACAATTATGCCGACACGCTGAACACACTTGATGACGACAATGATGGTTATACCGACAACTTTGCAGGTTGGGACATGGTTGATGACGACAATAACCTTTTCATCAACAATGAGATTCACGGAACAGCTGTTTCGGCCATTGCTTCGGCTACGGCCAATAACGGGATAGGATATGCAGGTATAGGCTACAAATGCAAGTTCCTACCTGTGAAGGTGGCGAACAGCGCGCAAGTGATCACCAAAGGCTACGAAGGGATTCAGTATTGCATTGAGCAAGGCTGTTCTGTGGTTAACTGCTCCTGGGGAAACACCACTTTCAGCCAAGTGGCGCAGGATTTCGTCACGTGGGCTGCGATCAACAATGACGTTGTTCTGGTTGCTTCAGCCGGAAACAACAATGCTACGGCCATGTATTATCCGGCCAGCTACAACTACGTTCTCAGCGTGACTGGGGTTGATGCTCAGGACAGATTCAATAACGGGGTGAATGCTCCTTTCACAAGAAACGACTCGGTGGATGTAAGTGCTCCAGGATATAATGTATATACCACTGCAACTTTCAATGGAAGTTATCTCTATTCGCCACCGCAAGGAGGAACTTCGATGGCCGCACCGATCGTTTCGGGACTTGCCGGGTTGGTAAGGTCGCAGTTTCCGTGCCTCACCGCGTTGGAGGTGATAGAACAGATCAAATCGACAGCAGATAATGTTGACGGTCTTGTTGAGAATATCCCTTACGCAGGATTGATAGGATCTGGCCGAGTGAACGCTGAAATGGCGGTTACCGGGACTGTCTGCGACCCGATCGGTATTCAAGAAAACACGGATCTTACTTCTTTAGAAGTTTATCCCAACCCTAGCACCGAGGAAGTATCGGTCAGGACAAATCGGACTTCAAATTGGAGATTGGAAATATTGGATGCCAGTGGTAAGCTTATTGTGAACCGTGCGTTCTACGGTAGCCGCTCTATGGTCTCTGGCCTTGCGCCCGGCATGTATGTAGTTAGGCTTTTTGACCGGGATCAGATGCTAAGTCGGCCATTTACGGTCATCGGCCAATAATAAAAGGCCCGAGCAACTTATTTGCTCGGGCCTTTTCATTAGAAATCCAGACTATCAATCGATGTAAATCTGATAAGGAAGTCTTGCTTGAACTCCTTTCATCTGCATCAAGTCTTCCACATCTTTCACATATTCGTAGTATTGTCCGAGTCGGTGTTTCAAGAACACTTCTTCTCCCTGCCCCGTCAGTTCCTCCACCAGCGCCTGCATCGGGTCTTTCATGGCGGGAAATTCAACCACCCTGTAGTTCTCAACCTTGGCCATTCGAGCCGCAATGTCAATGGCATCATCAATTCCTCCCAACACATCTACCAGACCGTTTGCTAGTGCGTCTTCACCACTCCATACGCGCCCCTGGCCAATGCTGTCCACCTCGGCAGTGGTCATTCCGCGCCCTGCTGCCACCTTGGTTATGAAATCAAGGTAGATCTCGTTCACGCCATTCTGAATGATGTCACGTTCGCCATCGGTCAACGGCCTGAACGGAGTTCCGAGATCGGCAAAACGATTGGTCTTTACCGTATCGACCATAATGCCAAGTTTGTTGTTCACCATTTTTTGAGCATTCATAAGTACTCCGAACACACCGATGGAACCAGTTATCGTATTTGGCTGTGCTACAATGGTATCAGCAGCACAGGCAATGTAGTATCCGCCTGACGCGGCCACATCGCCCATGGACACGACCACCGGTTTAACTGCCTTGGCCAGAACCACCTCACGCCAAATGACGTCAGATGCCAATGCGCTACCACCTGGGCTATTAACCCGAAGCACGATCGCCTTCACATTATCATCCAACCTTGCTTTCCGTATTTCTGCCGAAATTTTCTCTGAACCGATCGTTTCGTCATCTCCTTCTCCGCCTTCAATGCTACCAACGGCATAGACCAAAGCAATCTTGTCTTTCTTAGCCGTCTTCTCATCCTTTCCTTTGACAAGTGGAGCGTCCTTGTATTTATCCAGACCGATGAAATTGATCTTTTCATCAACCTTGGTTATTGAAAGTCTGCTTCTGAGGCTGTCAAGCACCTGATCTTTGAACATTAGCGCGTCAACCAGTCCATTATCAAAGGCATCTTTTCCATTCTGAATAAGGGCGTCCTGCGCCATCCTGTCAAGTTCTTCAACCGACTTACCTCTTTCGTCAGAAATGCCAACCAACATTTTGTTCCAAAGGTCAGACATGTAGGTCATGGTCTGCATTCGGTTAGCCTCGCTCATCTTGTCCAACATCAAAGGTTCCACGGCACTTTTAAATTTGCCATAGCGAATGATCTGCGGTTCCACCTCCAGTTTTTCGAACATTCCTTTCATGAACATCAACTGTGCGCCTAGACCCTTCCATTCTACCATACCCTGCGGGTTAAGCCAAACTTCGTCAGAAACAGAAGCAAGGTAGTAGGCCTTTTGAGTATAGATCTCGCTGTAACTGATCACCCATTTTCCACTTTTCTTGAAGTCCAGAAGTGCTTCTCTTATCTCTTCCACCGTTGCCATTCCGGTCGAAACGCTTTGAAGATCCAGGTAAACACCCTTGATCTTTTCATCGTTGGCCGCGTTCTTCAAACTTGCCAGAACGTTGTTCAAACCCACAGATGGCTTTGCTTCAAAAGTTGAAGGGTCGAAGTTTCCAAAGGGACTGTTGCTTCCGCGCTCCTTCAGTTCGAAATCAAGTTTGATATGCAACACTGAGTTTTCCTTGACCTCAACGGTTTCGGTATTGCTCATTGAAGCGCCAATTCCTGCAAGGATGGCGAATAACAGGAAAATGCCCAAAACCAATCCAAGGGCGCTGGCAAACATGAATTTAAAGAATTGTTTCATCTGAAATTATTATGAATTTGGCGCAAAGGTAGAAACCGCACGATAACCCGAACATTGCTGCTGTTATCAAATGCCAATCGCAAGGACGCGTACCGTTTTGTAACCATTGATCAACATCTATATTTGCCAAAGTGTTCAATCGATCGATCAAATATGTGCTATTGACAGGGTCTGACCTTGGCGACAGGTGCAGAAACCTAGAAACAGCGCGTGATCGGATAGAATCACTTATCGGGAATATCGTTTGCTATTCTAGCATCCATGAAACGGAGCCTTGGGGGTTCGAAAGCAATACTCGATTCCTGAATCAGGCCTTAGTGGTCAATTCAAACTTAGGGCCAGAGCAAGTGCTTGAGTCTATTCTGTCCATTGAAAAAGGAATGGGTAGGAAGCGAAATAAAGCACAATGGACCTCCAGATCCATCGACATCGACATCATCTGTGCCGAAGACCTTACTTTCAACACCTCGGAGTTGACCATCCCTCACAGACACCTCCACCAACGCCAATTTGTATTGAAGCCACTATGTGAGGTCGCTCCGAATTGGACGCATCCGATTATCAAGAAGACCTATCGTGACCTTCTCTCAGAATTGAATGTCGCGTTGGCTACTGAAATGACCTAAGGAAATGTCAAGACCTGATCTATACCAGTATGTGGTCATTGAGGGGAATATCGGCTCAGGAAAAACAACCTTGGCACACAAATTAGCCGAAAGGTGGGGCACACGCCTAATGCTTGAGGAATTCAAAGACAATCCATTTCTGCCAAAATTTTATCAGAACCCACAACAACATGGTTTTGCACTTGAACTGAGTTTCTTAGCAGAACGATACCATCAAAAAAGAGATGAACTGAACCGGACTGACCTTTTCAAACCTGGAATTGTCTGCGATTACTCGTTTGCGAAGTCGCTAGTATTCTCAAGGATCAACTTGGACGAGGACGAATTTGAGCTTTATCAGAATCTGTTTCATATCATTCTTGGAAGGCTTCCAAAACCTGACATCCTACTTTATCTTCATTGTAGTCCCGAAAAATCGTTGAGTCAGATCAAGAAACGGGGCAGGAGCTACGAACAAACCATCAGTCTAGACTATCTTGAGAGTATCAACCAGGGTTACTTGGATTTCTTCCGTCAACAAACTGGCACCCGAATAATACTGCTCAATACCGATGAACTGGATTTTGTAAAATCGACTGCCGACCTTGAGAAGATCATTTCGATCCTTGAAGCAGATCACGAACCAGGCATCAAGGTGGTCCATTGCTAATTATTGAATGGGATTATTGCCTTGAAATAGTTTTTAAGGTTTTGGTAATTGATAACATTGGTTAATTTTGCACCGTGACTGAATCGTTAGAATCAGTTTAAAACCAAACATTAAACCGAATAACCTAATCAATACGAATATGAAAAAGAGTCTACTCTTTATTTCCTTGTCTTTGCTTATTGCCAGCACCTCCTTCGCTCAGGGCACTAAGAGAAAAATGAACTACTTTTCTGTTGGCGTACACGGTGGTTGGACACAATTCTATGGTGATGTGCGTCAGTACGATTTCGGATTCTCAAAGGAGAAACGCGAAATTGCCAATGGTGCCGGTGGTTTGTTTGTCAATTATCAATTGAATTCAGTGATCGGATTCAATGCAAATGTTCAGGGAGGAACTCTCGGAGGCATTAAACGAACCGCAGTAAGTGGGTTCGGAGAATCAGAGTCTACCAATGAAAATGTTAGTTTCAAGGCCACTTTCGTAGATTGGACATTGAATACGTCAGTGAATTTCGTCAATTTAATGTACTCAGATAGAACCAAAGATAGGATCTTCACCTCCTATGTAACTGGTGGTATTGGATTTATCTCATTCCGAAGCCTAAAGACGCGATTGGAGAGTACTGCTACCCAAGAATCGGGTGATTTTGTGAACAGCGTTTCCTACGTTGATAATGGAGAAGGCACGAAAAAGATGACGACCGAACTGATTATTCCTGTAGGAATTGGGGTAAAATTTATGCTTTCAAGAAGAATTGACCTTGGACTCGAATATACCCAGCGTTTTGCTGTTTCATCTGATAAATTGGATGCAACGCAGGCAGGAAAAAAAGGAAGTGATGGTTATGGATATTTCGACCTATTCTTAAACTTCAAATTCGGAAAACAGACACATTCGAAAGAGTGGGTTAATCCTTTCCAAGCACTTAATCAGAACATGGCCGATCTTCAAGCGAATGTTGATGGACTTGCCAAAGATGCCGATGGAGACGGTGTGTCTGACATATTTGACAAAGAGGAGAATACACCTGCAGACCTGTCGGTTGATGGAAGTGGTCGTGCATTGGATACCGATGGTGATGGTGTTCCAGATTACTTGGACTCTGATCCATTTACTAACAAAGGTGCTCGTGTAGACGAAAATGGAAAAGAACTCGATTCTGATAAGGATGGAGTTGTTGACAGCCAAGACCTTGAACCAAACACAGCAGAAGGTGCTTTGGTCAACTTCCAAGGAAAGACCATCAATATGGAATCTGCCGGTGGTGGAAGCTCTAGCAGCTCAACCAACATCAGCGGTGGCCTGCCTTCAATTTACTTTAAGGTTAACAGCGCTCGCATTGACTACTGGTCCAGCTACGACAGACTTGCGGAAGTTGCTCAACTCATGAAAGGCGATAAAAACATCAAGGTAAAAGTTGTTGGACACACCGATAAGACCGGAACCGAAGATTACAACTCAACACTCGGACAGAAACGAGCCGAAGCAGCAGTTGATCACCTAGTTAAGATCTATGGTATTGACACTGGACGATTCTCGATAGAAAGTGATGGAAAAACCAATCCTCTTTCTGTGGCTGATGAGGCGTTGAATGTAAATCGAAGAGTAGATTTCTCAGTAGTGAAATAAGTTCTACCGAACAGAAATTAAAAAGCCCGTTTCAATCGAAACGGGCTTTTTTTATGCTTTCAATTTTCTGAACAATTCCCAAACCACAATTCCAACTGAAACGGAGACGTTTAAGGAATGCTTACTGCCCAACTGAGGTATTTCAATGTGGCCATGACATTCATCGAGGATACTTTGAGAAACACCTTCTACCTCGTTACCGAATACCAAGACATACTTACCTCTGGTGTTAACGACAACATCAGAAAGCGAGGTGCTTCCTTCAACCTGCTCTACGCCATAGATGAACACTCCTGTGGACTTTAATCCTTTTATCAGTTCAAGACAGCTGGGAGCATATTCCCATTCAACTGTCTCCGTAGCACCCAAGGCCGTCTTCTGTATCTCCCGGTGAGGAGGTTGCGCGGTAATCCCACACAGAAATATCTTTTCAACTGCAAAGGCATCTGATGTCCTGAAAACCGAACCTATGTTATGCAAGCTCCTTATATCATCTAGCACAATTACCACAGGTAACTTCGGTTTCTTCTTGAACGCTTCCGGGCTCATGCGCTGGAGTTCTGCCATTGACAATTTTCTACCGCTTTTCTCTTTCAATGTCGATTTATTTGGATTAGAAGACCTTATGCAGAGTATTAACTTAGCAAGTTCAGAATAACGAAGGTAAATAGATCAGCTTTGGCCAAAACAATACCGCAAAAAGAGAAGGAAACGCCATTGATGAAGCAATTCAATGGCATCAAAGCGAAATACCCTGATGCACTTCTTCTGTTCCGGGTCGGTGATTTCTATGAGACCTTTGGAGAAGATGCCATTCGAACATCCAGGGTGCTGGGAATCGTTCTGACGAAACGGGCCAACGGACAGGCCTCTCACATAGAATTGGCTGGGTTTCCTCACCATTCTTTAGAAACGTATCTTCCTAAACTTGTCAGGGCCGGTCATCGGGTCGCCATATGCGATCAATTGGAAGACCCGAAACAGGCCATTGGAATAGTGAAAAGAGGTGTGACCGAATTAGTTACTCCTGGGGTTTCTTACAACGACAATGTTCTGGATCAACGATCAAATAACTTCTTGTGCAGTCTGCATATAGGCCAATCCGTGATTGGAATTTCTCTGCTAGACATTTCAACTGGAGAATTTCTTGTTGCCCAAGGAACAGAGCTTTACATCAAAAAGTTGATCAAAAACTTCGAGCCGAGCGAGATCCTCTTTCGAAAGGCTTATAGAAACCAGTTTCATGAACTGTTCGGAGATGGCTACTGCACGTTCACCATGGAAGACTGGGTATTCACTCCACAGTTTGCCACTGATATGCTGACCAATCATTTCGGAACGAACAATTTAAAGGGATTCGGCATTACCCATTTGAATGAGGGAATCATTGCCGCTGGAGCCATTTTGCAATATCTGGCGGACACGCAGCATTCCAACAGCGCTCACATACAATCGCTCTCACGGATAGAAGAAGAAAAGTATATGTGGGTTGACGGATTCACGGTTGCCAACCTGGAGATCCTAAAACCAAATCAGCATGATGGGGCATGTTTGCTCGACATAATCGACAGAACGCAAACGCCAATGGGTTCGCGTTTAATGAAACGTTGGGTGTCATACCCTCTAAATGAACTGAGCCCCATAACCAAAAGACTTGAAGGGGTCGATGCGCTTTTAGGAGATGAAAGTGTGCGTCAGGACCTGAAAGGTCAGTTGAACGAACTTTCAGACCTTGAAAGGCTTGCTTCCAAACTTTCAACCGGACGTGTTAACCCGAGAGAACTGCTGGCGTTGGTCAGATCGCTAAAAGCCATACCAAGAATAAAAGCTAGTATTGATAGGCTAAACAGTGCGGCACTATCTGATATCAGCTCATTGATCCACCCCTGTTCCAATGCACTTGAAAGACTGGAACAAACCCTAGCGGATGAAGCACCGGCCAACGTTAATAAGGGTTCTGTGGTAAGATCTGGTGTCTCTCAAGAACTGGACGAGTTAAGAAACCTTTCCTTATCGGGAAAAGACCATCTTTTGGCGATACAGAAAAGAGAATTGGAGGCAACCGGAATTTCTTCGCTAAAGATCGGGTACAACAATGTTTTCGGATATTATCTGGAAGTCACCAATGCACATAAGGATAAAGTTCCTGAAACCTGGAACCGGAAGCAGACATTGGTGAATGCAGAACGCTACATCACTGAAGAACTGAAGGTCTATGAAGAAAAGATCTTAGGTGCTGAAGACAGGATCCTCGCGCTCGAATCAAAAATCTACACAGAATTGCTTGCAGAAATCTCCGAATACGTGGCCTTCTTTCAGCAGAATGCTAACCTGCTTGCTCAGATCGACTGCCTCCTTTCGTTTGCGCTCGTCAGCGATGCAAATCACTATGTAAGGCCTCAGTTTGTAGAACAAAATCTCATTCAAATAAAGGATGGAAGACATCCGGTGATTGAAAGGTCGTTGCCATTGGGTCAGGTTTATGTGGCAAATGACGTATATCTGAACAACGAGACCCAACAGATCCTGATCATCACCGGGCCGAACATGTCAGGAAAATCAGCCTTGTTGCGCCAAACGGCCTTGATCTCGATAATGGCGCAAATGGG
>CAMCFW010000065.1 GCA_945874195.1 Chryseobacterium gleum | reverse complement strand
TCCGCACTGGGCTCAACTACAAGTTTGGCAAGGCAAGCTTCTTCCGCTCGTCCTTCGGACAGTCGTACCGCCTTCCTAGCGTGGGCGAACGCTACATCACCAACGACCTGTTCAACACGCTCAGGATCATTGCCAACCCTGAACTTCAGCCCGAAAAAGGATGGAATCTGGAGTTCGGACTCACGCAGGGATTTCAGATACTGAACTTCAAAGCGGGCTTTGATGCCGCGTTCTTCTGGCAGGAATACAAGCAGTTTGTGGAGTACCGTTTTGTCAGTGCGGGAACGGAACCGGACCTGTTTGCGGGCGATTCGCTATTTGTCGGCCTCTATCCGAGCAATGTGGAGAACGCACGCGTGGCCGGATTCGAGATCGGCCTCACGGGAAGTGGCAAGATCGGTGCCTTCGAGATTGTTCCTTCTATCGGTTATACCTACACCTATCCCGTCAACATCGATTCGTTCGGGACCAACGTGGGAGAATATTTGAAGATGATGTTTGCCGATCTAGGCCGCAGGGTTCCGGAAGAACGGAAGGGACAGATCCTGCAGTTCCGTTCGCGACATCTTTTTGTAGGAGACCTGGCGGTGACTTGGAAACGTATTTCGGTTGGCGCTTCGGTCTATTATGGAAGTTATCCGGAGGTAATTCCTACTACTTTCGGAATAGCAGTTGGATTCCTATCTGGTGATTTCGAGTCGTTTGACCGCTACGAACAGGAGCATTTGAAGGGGGATTGGGTATTTGACGTGCGGGCCTCATACGGGATCAACGATAAGCTAAAGGTCGGTTTCATGGTGAAGAATGTGGCGAACAAGTATTATTCAACACGGCCCAGCATGCCCGAACCCAATCGGAACTACACCCTTCAGCTCCAAGTGAAATTCTAAGTTCCAACCTATGAAAAAGCTTCTCTCAACCGTTGTGGGCTGCGCCCTGGTGTTTCAGTCGTTGGCCCAGCAAAAGGCCGAAGCCGACAGCTTTCTGGTGAAACCATATCTCCAGTGGTCCACCAAAACGAGCATGACCGTTCTGTGGGAAACCACCTCCGAGGCCACCTCTGTTGTTGAGTTTGGCGAAGCATTGCCGAATGCCAAGGAACCCAACCTTTCGCAGAAAGTGGAACTGACGGATGAAAGCCTGATGCACGAGGTGGTGCTCGACAACCTGAAGGTGGAGACGAAATACGTGTACAGGGTCAGGTCAAAATTCAAGTCGGGAAAAGAACTTGTCAGTCCTGTTTCCACGTTCAAGACAACGGTGAATGACGATAGCGCGTTCATGTTCGCATTCATTGGCGATACGCAGCAGAACGACCGCACGCCTTGGGCTTGGACAAAGGTGGCGCGGCTCATTTATGCTGAACGACCGAGTTTTGTTGTCAATGCAGGCGATATTGTTGATGTGGGCTCTGAGAAGGATCAGTGGGTGAATGAGTTCCTCGGCCCGGGCAGCGTGGTCATGAGCCGCTATCCGATGTTCACCGTCCTTGGAAACCACGAACAGGACGATGACTTCTATTATCAATACATGGCCAATCCGGCACCGGAGTATTTCTACAGTTTCCGCTATGGCAATGCCGATTTTTTCATGATCGATAGCAACAAGGATCTCGGCGAAGGCTCCGAACAGTACGATTGGCTGGAATGGCAGTTGGCTAAGAGCGATGCCACATGGAAGTTTGTGGTGCACCATCATCCGCCTTACTCATCAGAGGAGAACGACCAGGGCGACACCTACATCGGAGCATCCACCTACACCACCGAATCGGTGAATCTGGTGCCCCTCTATGAGCAATATGGTGTGGATTTCTGCCTGTTCGGACACACGCATGTGTATGAGCGAACGTGGCCCATTTTCGAGAATCGTGTGAACATGAAGAACGGGGTGGTTTACATCAATTCGGGTGGGGCAGGCGGTGGTCTGGAGGATTTCGACCCCACGCGCTCGTGGTTCTCGCACAAGATGTTTGCCGACCATCATTATACCACCTTCGCCATTTTCGATCGCACCATGGTCTTCAAGGCCATTGACCACGAAGGCCGCCTGTTCGACACCTTCCAATTGGAAAAACCGGAGGACGGCTCAACCGCCAACCGCGTGTTGCAGCCGCCTCCACCCATGATAACGGTTGATAAACTGGTGTTTGGCGATGAGGCCAACATCAGCATGGAGGCCTTGGAGAAGGATTACAGCATCTACTACAGCTTGGATGGCAGCGAACCGAACCAGAAGTCGACCCGATACAGCGCAGCATTCAAGCTGAAGAAGAGCACACAATTACGGGCGCGTGCCTATACGGCCGATGGTCGGGCAAGCCGCGTGGTTTCGCGCAGTTTGAAGCAGATGAATGCGCTGCCAGCCGTGAATCCGGGGAAAACAGAACGCGGCCTGAACTACAGCTACTACGGGTTTGCCGAAGACCTTGAGAAGCTGCCCGATTTCAGCCAATTGAAAGCGAAGAAGACGGGCGTGCAGCAAACCGTGAATGAGACCGAATGCAACAACACGAAGGAAGACCTTTGGGGCCTAGTGCTGGATGGTTTTGTGGAGTTGGACGAAAGTAGGACCTACCGCTTTTTCACCCGTTCGGACGATGGTTCAAAACTCTACATCGATGGAGAACTGGTCGTGGACAATGATGGTGACCACGGGGCCTTTTGGCAGTATGGCGACATCATTCTCGAAAAGGGAAAACATGCATTGAAGATCGAGTATTTTGAGAGCCATCATGGCCAGATGCTTCGCGCTGGCTACCTTGTGGACGGTGAGCGCAGACCGTTCACTCCCTTTCAATTATCACATTGATGAAACTACATTTTACATTTTTTCTTTTTCTCTTTTCAGCGTTTTCCGCAACTGCACAGATCGAGGTAGTGGTGCATCGCGGAGCCAATCATTTGGCACCCGAAAACACAAAGGCATCAGCTCAAGCCGCCATCGAATTGGGAGCACATTACGTGGAAATTGATGTTCGCACTAGCAGCGATGGCGTGCTTTATATTCTTCACGATGCAACGGTGAACCGAACAACAGACGGTTCGGGGCTAATGGCCTCTATGAGCAGTGCGGAGATCGATAAACTGGATGCGGGAAGCTGGTTTGGGAAGGAATTCAAGGGCGAACCCGTTCCCAGATTGCGCGAATACCTGCTATGGATAAAAGGCAAGGCCAAGGTGTATTTCGATGTGAAGGATGCGAACCCAGCGCAGCTCATTGCACTGGTAAAGGAAACGGGAATGGAAAGCAACTGCTTTTTCTGGTCGGGCAACAAGAAGTGGACGAGGGAATTCCGAAAGCAATCGCCCGATCTGCCGCTGAAGGTGAATGCGGGTTCGGCTGATGAGGTGGAAGCGGTTGTGAAGGAATTCAACCCTCAGATCATCGAGTGCGGCATCGGAAGTCTTTCAGATGAGTTTGTAACCACCTGCCGCAAGCACAACCTCAAGATTATGCTTTACGGCAGCAAAGAGGATGAATCTTATTTTGAACAGGTACTGAAGACAGAAGGAGTTGACCTGATCAACATAGATCGGCCCGAGATCTATTTTGAGGCGTTGAAGAAGACCGCGAAATAAGACCTGGTCACTTCACAATGGTGAAGTAGTCCTCGACCTTGCCCTTTTCGTCAATGAATTTAAGGTCGAAACGGTCGTCTGTTATGTTGAACACGCACGAACCGAGCTTGAGTAAGGTTATGTACATCGCCCGGTGATCCAGTGTTCCCATCTTGGTCACTTGACCCGAACTTCCAGCTGTCAAATAGACCATTCCTTTGCCTGCGGATTCTCCAGATGTGGCTTTGACATAAGCCCCGTCTCCATCTTCTTGGCCGTTGCCACGCCCATTTCCCACTATATGAATGGCCGGATCAAAGGTCTGCGAGCTGTCGTAATGCCCGTTGATCATGTACGAACGTTCGTAGCTATGGCTGTGGCCGGAGAAGATCACGTCAACCCCATTTGCTTCGAGCAATGGCAGAAAATTATTCCTCATTTCAATCAACGGCCGTTCAGTATCAGAATTGTGGGATCCCTTTGAGTATGCGGGATGATGCCAGAATGCCACGATCCATTTGGCCGTGGTATTGGAAAGGTCACTTTCAAGCCACGTGTACATCGGTCCCCCAACCGATCGGTCGGAATCGTAGGAATCGAGCGAGATGAAGTGCGTGTTCCCATAATGGAATGAATAGTAGGCCTCGGTGCCGGAGGCCACACCTCCACACTCGGCATTCTTCGGGAAATGGAAAATGTCGTAATACGGCCCAGACTGGCTGGCCGATTTGGCCGAATGGCCGTCATGGTTGCCCAAGCACGACCACGCGATTGTGTTCTTGAGTTTGTCTTCATACATGTTCTCAAAAATGGCCTTCTGGTACTCTTCATCCTTTCCATCATTGTAGGCATTGTCGCCCAGAAAAAGGATCATGTCTGTGGGCGCTTGGCCAATGTATCCGTAATACGCATCGCGAACTGCCCGTTGTTCATCGCTTGCTTTCCCGCAGTCGCCAAGCACCCAACCGTTGATGGTTTCCTTGTCGGAAACGGTCGGATGTGTTCGGAAGTACACCTCTGTGCCTGAATTTAGCAGTACATCATTCCCGGTCACGATCTCGTAGTAGTATATCGAATTCGGTTTCAGCCCCTTGATGGCGACCTCGTGGTTGATGCCGGTCTTATCCGATTGCGCCACGAGATCCAGTCGCTTCGGTTCAAGCCCGTATTTGACCATGGGAACTACCTCCGAATCAGTTCGGAAACATACCGTAACCTTGTCGATGGAACCACTTTGGAGATACGGACCTCGGATGATCCGTACCTCTTGGCCAAACGTATTGAACGTGAATAGAATGCATGCGATTAGTGGAAGAATTCTCATATTTTTTGCTTGAGGTGTTCAATCTTTTCTTTGAGTTTAACGGTAGCTCCAATGTTCTGAAATCGGATAGGAAGGGCTGAAATGGCGCTTTCCGCGTCAAGCAAGAGTTGGGCGGCCTCCATCGGTTTTCCTTCAGCAGCAAAAAGCTCTGCCTTTTCAACCATCAGCCGCTCTTTTCGGCTCAATGGTTCCATCATTCTGTCCAACAGCACATGGGCAGCCGCATAGTTTCTGCGTTGTTTCTCCAGTTCATAGATCTTCATCTGTAGTGAAACGATCTCTCCTATTTGTTGAATACCGCGTTCCAGTGTGCGTATGGCACGGTCGAAATCGTCCCCGTCCATTTTCAGATACAGGTCGGCCAGTTGAACATGGTCCTGGGGACGGGATTCCGTGGTGTGCCCGATCACATGTTCGAAATCCGTTGCTGCCTCCGTGAACCTTCCTGAAGCCTCAAGGAGTTTGCCCCGCGTGTGGATGCCTTTCAGATCGGCAGGTTCCAATTCTAGGAACAGGTCAATCTGATCCAATCCAGCATTGAAATCGCCAAGTGCTAAAAACGCCTCGGCTGTCAGCACATGGATCACCGAAGTGTCGATGTGGTTTTCAAGCGCGATCTGATAATCCAGCAAGGCGCTGTCGGGTTGTTCGTGCTGAAAGTGGAGTTCTCCTCGCTGCATGTATAGCAGCCAATTCTTTGGATCGGTTCTTATCAACTCGGTCTTCTCCGCAATCCGCACGCTCAGATCACCATGAAATGGAGAAACCAGAAGCCACGACAAAAGCAATACCGCCATGGTTCAAAGATAGGTAGCCATGGTGGGCCCCAAGGTTACGCCAGTCTTAAATAACTGGACCGTACGATGCGCCTGTTGGCCTCAGGTCTCTGGTCGCGTGGGTCTATTGCGGCACCATTTGCTCATGAAAGGTTAGTGTAAAATTCAGATCCAGCCGATTTACTTAACGGAACATTAAGGCTGACTTATCGCCACTTTACCACTGCGAAAATATGTTTGCCCCCGAACAAAATCAACACTATGAGAGCAACATTACTATTCATTCTGAGCATCGCTGGACTGTCTGCGATGGCCCAGGTAACACTTACCCCGATCGGCAGTTATCACACTGGTGTGTTTGATGAGGCCGCCACCGAGATCATGGCCTACAATGCCAAGGATCAAGTGGTCTATTCAACCAATGGTTCTACCAACGCCATTGATGTTATAGACCTGTCGGATCCGACCAATCCGACCTTGGATTTTTCGATTGACATGACCGGCTATGGAGCCGGAGTTAACAGTGTGGCTTTCAAGAACGGTTATCTGGTGGGCGCAGTTGAGGCAAACAACCCGCAAGCTGACGGTTCGGCCGTTTTCTTCGATGCTGATGGCAACTTCGTGGTTTCAGTCACGGTGGGTGCCATGCCCGACATGATCATGTTTTCGCCAGATGGCTCGAAGGTGCTGACCGCCAACGAAGGCGAACCGAATGATGATTACACCGTTGATCCGCTCGGTTCAGTAAGCATCATCGACATCAGTGGAGGGATTCAGAACCTTCAGCAGTCGGACGTGACTACGCTCGATTTCACCGCATTCAATTCACCGGCACCCATCGACCCGAACATCCGCATTTTCGGCCTTAACGCTTCGGTGGCGCAAGATCTGGAGCCCGAATACATCACCGTGCTTCCTGACGGACAGACTGCTATAGTGGTTCTGCAAGAGAACAATGCAGTGGCCGCCATCGACCTGAACACGAACACCATTTTGGGAATCATTGGGCTTGGCTTCAAGGATTACAATGCAGTTGGAAATTCCATCGATGCTAGTAACGATGACACAGGAGTATACCTTCAGAACTGGCCCGTGTACGGCATGTATCAGCCCGATGCAGTCGATTCTTATCTATACAACGGCATGCCTTTCATTGTAAGCGCCAACGAAGGCGATACGAGAGACTATGGTGGTTACAGCGAAATAGAGAGGGTTGCAAACCTCACACTCGATGCAACGGCTTTTCCAGATGCCGCCACGCAACAATTGGATGAGAACCTTGGCCGCTTGAACGTTACAACCTCGATGGGTGATAACGGGAACGATGGCGATTTTGAGGCCCTCTATTCTTTCGGAGCGCGTTCATTCTCTATATGGGATGCCACAGGAAACCTTGTTTACGATAGCGGATACGATTTCGAAACTTTCATTGGCAACTACGATGCGGCCAATTTCAATTCGAACAACGATGACAACACCTCATTCGATTCGCGCAGCGATGACAAAGGACCTGAACCAGAGGCTTTGAAAGTGGTAAGCATGATGGGCAAGACCTACGCTTTCATCGGTCTGGAAAGACAAGGCGGTGTGATGGTGTATGACATCACCGATCCGAGCAACGTTTCATTTGAATCATACGCCACTGACCGCGATTTCAGTGAGACAGAAGGAACAGTGGCCGCAGGCGGTCTCGGACCAGAGGACATCAAGTTTGTTCCTGCCGGAGAAAGTGCGACCGGATTCCCACTTCTGCTCGTTTCGAATGAAGTGAGCGGAAGCATTTCGGTTTATGGAGTCACCGGACTGCCTCAGGCCGCCCCACTTGTGTTCACCGAGATCATGTACAACTCTCCAGAGGCAGGAAACGATTCGTTGGAGTTTGTCGAGATCTACAATCCGACTTTGAGCACTGTTGACCTTTCTGGTTACTTCTTCCGTCAGGGATTTGATTTCGTGTTCCCTGATGGCAGCAGCATCGCTCCAAACGGTTTTTCGCTCGTAGCGGTAGATTCGGTCGCGTTTGAAGACGCATTCGGTCCTTGGGCCTATCAGTGGTCAACGGTCGATGCACTCAACAATGGGGGTGAAGACATCGTGCTGGCCGCCCCATCAGGCTCGGTGGCCGATTCGGTTGAATTCGGAGATTCCTCCCCATGGCCTCTGGAAGGGGATGGTCAGGGCCCATCCATCATCCTTTGCAACATCGCATTGGACAATAACGATGGTTCCAACTGGGGGCCTTCACCTACGGATGCCGGTTTCATGATCGATGCCCTTCAAGTATATGCCGACCCAGGAGTATTGGCTGCCTGCGTGACAGTCGATATCAAAGAAGAGATCATCACCACATTCAGTCGGCTATACCCAAACCCGAACGATGGCAATTTCTTCTTGGAGGTATCTGAATTGGATGAGGCTGTTCAAGTTGAGATCTACACCGCTATAGGGCAGATGCTTAGGTTTTTCAGGATCACGGAAATGGGGGTAACTGCCATTTCGGATAACTTGGAAGCTGGCATTTATCTCGTGAGGGTCCGGTCCGGAAATGATTTCGGAACACATCAGTTCATCGTAAAATGATGGATAGACATATAGGTCTGATCGGATTGAGAGCGGTACTTCTGTTCTCAATCCTTTTCATTTCCGTCAATTTGTTTGCCCAGTCGCAACTGGTCCGCGGACCTTACCTCAATATGGGTACACCCAGCAGCATGGTCGTGCGATGGCGAACAGTCGGGTCAGAGATCGGTGGCATTGCCCATGGAACTGCGGTCGGCAATCTCACCGATACCGTTTGGGAATCTTCGGCCACCACCGAACACGAGCTACAGGTTGCAGGCCTTGCGGCAAACACGAAATACTACTACACGGTCTTGGGATCAGGTCAGAATCTGACCCCGGTTGATCCGAGCTACTATTTCCAAACGTCTCCTGTGGCGGGGACAGACCAACCGATTCGCATCTGGGCCATTGGTGATTTTGGCAATGGAAGCCAGGCGCAACTTGACGTGAAGACAGGCTACACCGAGCATTTCGGTGATGTGCACACCGATGTTTGGATGTGGCTTGGCGATAATGCTTATGGCGATGGGACCGATGAGGAATTTCAGGAAAAGGTGTTCGAGGTCTATCCTGAGGTTTTCAAGAATTCAGTCGTATGGCCAACTCCGGGCAACCACGATTATGGTAGCGTTGACCTGTTCAACAATGGGCCGTACTACGAAATATTGACACTGCCCACGAACGGAGAGGCAGGAGGCGTTCCCAGTGGCGAAGAGGGATATTATTCGTTCGACTATGG
>CAMCFW010000064.1 GCA_945874195.1 Chryseobacterium gleum | reverse complement strand
TACTGTCCAATCAAAGGTAGCAGGTCCAGTGCAGGTCGAAGCACGTTTAAAATACAGGCTACTGCTTCTCCTTCTTGTAATAGTTTAGGACGGGCTTCATCACCCATCTGGTATTCGCCCAATTAGTACTTGGAACCTCCCTGCCGCAGTTCGTGGCGGAACTTGGCCCCGTTATTCCTGAAAATATTGAAATACTTCTGTCCGGTCTGAATCTGTTTCATCAGGTATTTCTTGTCGCTTTCGTTCTCGGTCTCGAAAGCCGCATCGAAAGCACTTTCGGTATCGTCCTGAAGCCAATCGATGAGGGTTTTTCCATCACGTTCCACCGTGTTCATGTCAACCCGGGCATCATACACAAAGAAGAAACAAATGCTTAGCGCGTCCTCATAGACCACTTTTCTAAGCAGACCTCCGCCTCGGAAACCGGGTTCCGCATCGCAGTAGAAACATTCGTAATACTGACGCATCCAGGCCATGGTGCGCTCCTGCGTATTCTCGCCACTTTTGCGTTGCATCAGGTCTTTTATATAGGCCGCCTGATTGTTCTCTAAACTACTACAGATCTTTTTGCCGAAGACCGAGCCTACTCTGCTACAGTCGACCTTGGCCTGCGCCATGGTCTCAACATGCATTGTCAATGCCAGCACCATGACCATCAGAATTCTTTCAATATACATTGACCTCTCTTTCTAGTTCAACTCCAAAATTATCATCAACCGAACGCATGATCTGTTCTGATAGGTCCAAGATCTCAACACCTCTGGCCTCGCCATAATTTACCAGCACCAAGGCCTGCTTCGCATGACTTCCCGTGTTTCCGACCACCTTTCCCTTCCAACCGCATTTTTCGATAAGCCAACCGGCCGCCAATTTGGTTCGATTTCCGCTTGCATGGCCCGGAATGTCCGGATGAGCGGCTTTAAGCGCTTCGAACTTTGCGTTGTCGACCACCGGATTCTTGAAGAAACTGCCAGCATTCCCAAGCACCTTGGGATCGGGTAATTTGCTCTGTCGGATGTTGATCACAGCTTGGCTCACATCACTTATTCTTGGCTCTGAAACCCTCATCCGTTTCAATTCTTCCTCTATGGCCCCATACGAAGTTTTCAACTTAGCCACTTTATTCAGTCTAAGTGTTACGGAAGTAATGATGAACTGTCCTTTGAGTTTGCGTTTGAAAACACTCTCGCGATAACCGAAATCGCAGTCAGTTGCACGAAAGGTGACCACGCTTCCGGTTGCCATTTCCACCGCTTCCAGCGAGTGGAACACGTCCTTCAGTTCCACGCCATAGGCACCGATGTTCTGCATGGGAGCGGCACCCACATTGCCTGGAATGAGCGATAGGTTTTCGATGCCCGCATAGTCGTTTTCAATGCAATGCATCACCAACTTGTGCCAAACCACCCCAGCCCCCGACCGAAGCAACACATGGTCTTCGGTTTCGGCCTCCACATTGATGCCCTCCAAATCGTTCTTGATGACCAGTCCATCCACATTGCGGGTGAACAGGATATTGCTTCCACCACCTAGAATGAAACGTTCTTCCTTTCTCAGCCCTGCATCGGCCAACACATTCTGAAGACAGCTTAATTTGGACACCCGCACCATCAGCTTGGCTTTTACGGCCAATCCGAATGTATTGTAGGGTTGAAGCGAAATATTATGCTCGATCATGCTAGGCGAATTTAGGCCTATTGTATGGCTGATCGGAGTTCAGCGCAACGAGCTATCAACAGTCCATCGTGTATTTCAGGATGGCCTCTGTGGCGCCTTTTCGACCTTGCATCAAACCTATCAGAGAGGCCCGAAATTCATCTTGATCTAAGTTCAGCAGTGCACTGAACTTGGCTTCCAATTCGCTCTGGTTCCGAATACTGAACGCCATTCCTTTCTCAACCATTTCGCCTGCATCGGGAAACCGCGAATGGTCGGAACCGAAAACAGTTGGCACGCCATAGGCCGTGGCTTCTAGCACATTATGCAATCCGGTTCTGAAACCACCGCCCACGTAGGCCACATCCGCATAGCGATATAGCCTGCTCAGCATGCCGATGGAATCGATGATCAGGATCTGTGCACCCGCTTCATTTGGCTTGGAATAACGAACGGAGTTGGGTAACAATTTCTCCAAACGATGAATGTTCTCCTCCCCTACTTCGTGAGGCGCAATGATCCACTTCGTGTTCTCCAGCCGTCCGACACAGGATGCAAGCAATGCTTCGTCCTCCGACCATGTGCTTCCGCAAACCACCAATTTGGAATTGCCTTTGAACGATGCGATCAATACGTTGGGCTCGGCCGAGGTAGCAATTTCCATCACACGGTCGTAGCGCGTATCGCCACAAACCAGCGTGTTCTTCACCCCTATCGATCGGAGCAGATCTTCAGATGCACTATCGACCAGAAAGATGCGATCGAACAGTTTCAGAGTTCTCCTGCCCAAGCTTCCGTAAAACTTGAAAAAATGCTGACCGGGCCTGAACTGAGCCGAAATGAGCATCAACTTGGCCCCAAAGGTCTTGGCCGCATGGAGGTGATGGAACCACAGGTCGTACTTCACAAAAATGACCTTGTTGGGTCTAATGGCCTGTACCATTCTCTTTGCGTTCTGAGGTGTGTCGAGCGGGAGATAGAAGACGTGATCCGCTATGGGGTAGTTCTTTCTGATCTCGAAGCCGGAAGGTGAAAAGAACGTGAGCACGATGCGGAGTTGCGGCTCTGAACCGCGCAAGCGCTCCATGATGGGTCGGGCCATTTCAAATTCACCTAAACTGGCGCAATGCACCCAAAGTGTTTGGCCAGCAAACCCGCTTAACCGATGTTCCGCTTCACGAAGCAATCCGTTTCGGCCTACCAGCCATTTCTTCGCCTTCGAATTGAAGATGGATGCAATAAGAATAGCGAAATGATAAGCACGGATACTGATGTTGTAGAGCAGCAGCATCAATGGCTCAGTAGTAGTAATATTTATCTTGATTCCGTTTGTAGAACGGCATCATCCATCCCACTTTGAATCCAAAAAGGATGTCAACGTACTTTTCGCCTTGCTTCGAACTCATGCTAGGAATGTCGTAGCTCCTGCGGTTGGCGCTAAATCCTTGGGTGAATTCGAATCCTCCATAGAAATTCAACAACCGGGTGCTTCCCTGATAGTGATAGCCTATGAACTCCTGAATGAAAATACCGTTGGTAAGGCGGTCGTATACCTTGTGGTAATCGCCCCGGATCTGAGGAACGGCATCGCCTTCGGCATTATAGCGAATCCAATGCTCCATGAATCCGCCACCTAGCGTGAACATGAATCCAGAATTCTTATTCGGGGCTTTCCACGGAAAGATCTTCCCGACCTCGAAATTGACCATATAACCCTGTTGCGAGATATCGATGTAGGCCTGCTCACCTCCCTGCCCGATGATAATGTTGCTGGAATTGATCATGTTGGCAAGCAGACTGTCCTTTCCAACCACATTCACCCCAAAAATGAAGTTTGCTCCGAGGGTGAAGATCCAGTTCTTCTTACTTCGATAACCTATGGAAGCCCCAATGTGGTTGGTGAATCCAAAACGCTGGGCGTAATCGCCCACGGGCAACTGCGCAGCATAGGATATTCGGAAAAGGGCGCTGCCCACCGCACTATCTTGCACCAAGCCTTCCTTTTTCGGTGCGGTCTGGCCAAGGCATCCTAGGGCCATGGTCAACAGGAATATGGTTAGGATCTGCTTCATTTCTGACCTTCCAAAATTAGCATTACGGGATGATGTGTCGGGAAGAAAGGAAGAAGCGGAAAACAGGTTCATATATTGTCCGAAACCTGTCAATTATCAGATGGAAATTGCGGTTCTTAATCCTTAGGTTTGCGCACGATTTTAAAACAGTAATTCAATATATAAAGCATGAAGATCTTAATACCAATCAGCAAAGTGCCTGATACCACTTCGAAGATCGCTTTCACCGATGGCGACACGAAGTTCAGCGAAGATGGAATCCAATGGATCGTGAACCCGTACGATGAATGGTTTGCGCTTGTAAGAGCATTGGAAATTGTTGAAGCAGGAGGCGGTACGGTTACCGTTATAAACGTTGGCGATGCAACTTCAGAGCCAGTGATCAGAAAAGCATTGGCCTTGGGCGCTCACGAAGCAGTGCGGATCGATGCAAACGACAAGGATTCGTATGCTGTGGCCAAAGAAATTGCTAACTACGCAAAGGCACAAGGATTCGACCTGATCATGGTTGGAAAAGAAACGATCAGCTACAACGGATCGGAAGTAGGCGGAATGATAGCTGAGTTCCTAGGGCTTCCGTTCATTTCGCTAGCTAGTAAACTGGATGTAAATGGCGGTGTGGCCACATTGGAGCGCGCCATCGAAGGTGGAGTTGAAGTCGTTGAGGTGAAACTTCCGTTCGTAGCAAGCGCAGGAAAAGGAATGGCGGAACAACGTATTCCGAACATGCGAGGCATCATGGCTGCCCGTACCAAGCCATTGACCGTGCTTCCGTCATCGGGTTCTGAAGCAAAGACCGCTTATGTTAAATATGGTCTTCCAGCGGCAAAGTCGAGCGTAAAGCTCATCAACCCAGACAACATGGACGAACTGGTCAACCTACTTCATACCGAAGCCAAGGTGATCTGATCCTGATCTAAGAACGATTTAAAGAAAAAAAGATGTCAGTACTTATAGTTGTAGATACCAAGAACGGATCGGTGAAAAAATCATCGATGGAAGCCGCTCAATATGGAGTGAAGGTTGCCGAGATGATCGGTGGAGAGGCCGTTGCCTTGTCGCTGAACGCAAACAATGCTGCCACACTCGGTCAAGTTGGAATTAAGAAGGTTTTGAACGTGTCAGACGCTTCCATTTCTTCTTCGGACCCACAGAAAATTGTTGCTGCTGTGGTTGCTGCCGCCAACAAGATCGGAGCAAAAGTGGTCGTTTTCGCACACGATTCGACCGGAAAAGCCGTTGCACCAAGGCTTTCTGCCCGTTCTGGAGCAGGATTGGTTTCAAACGTGACCTCGCTTCCAAATACATCCAACGGATTTGTGGTGAAGAAAAACGTTTTCTCTGGAAAAGCATTCGTAGAAGTGAATATCCTGAGCGATGAGAAGATCATCTCCATTCTTCCGAACGCATTCGGAGTGAAGGCAGGTGACGGAGAAGCTTCAGTGGAATCTTTCTCTGTAGACGTGAGCGGGATAAACTCAGGTATCGTTAGCAAAGAAATAAGAACATCGGGAGGAGGAAAATCAGCTCCACTTCCAGAAGCAGAATTGGTGGTTTCGGCCGGACGAGGTATGAAAGGACCAGAGCACTGGGGAATGATCGAAGACATGGCCAGCATACTTGGTGCCACCACCGCTTGTTCGCGTCCAGTTGCCGATATCGGTTGGAGACCACATCATGAACACGTTGGACAGACCGGTGTAGCCATCCGTCCGAACCTATACATCGCCATCGGAATTTCTGGAGCCATCCAGCATTTAGCAGGGGTGAACGGTAGTAAGGTCATTGTGGTGATCAACAAAGACCCGGAAGCCCCCTTCTTCAAGGCTGCCGATTATGGTGTTGTTGGCGATGCATTTGAAGTGGTTCCGAAATTGAACGAAGCTTTTCGTAAATTCAAGGCTGCCAACGGATAAACTGTTTTATCTCAGCCCTTCGGTTTATATGGAAGGGTGCCGAGTAAAACGGAAACCAGGGCGAATTGGAAAGTACGCGCATGGAGAAAATTAAAATGGGCATTTACGGGCTGTCCTACAGCCAAACCCAAACAGGCGCCTATGCGTTGGTTCTGGAGGAGGAAAAGGGCAGCCGTAGATTACCGATCATCATCGGTAGTTCTGAAGCACAGGCCATAGCCATTGAACTGGAGAACATGAGCCCATCGCGACCGCTGACCCACGATCTGTTCCGAACCTTTGCCCAGTCTTTCAATATCGACATCCAGGAAGTTATCATATACAACTTTGTGGATGGTGTATTTTTCGGAAAGATCGTTTGCAGCGATGGCAAGGAAGAACTCGACATCGATTGCCGACCTTCAGATGCCATTGCATTGGCGGTTCGGTTCAAATGCCCTATCTATACACATGAGTTCATTCTAAATGCGGCAGCCTTCGAAAAAGACGATTCTGGCAATGGAATAAAGCCCATGTTCGCGACAAACGAAGATATAAGCAGACCAGACAACGGTTTTTCCGACCTCACGGTAGAAGAATTGGAAGAGTCGTTGAACGAAGCGTTGGAAAACGAAGATTACGAACAGGCCACATTGATCCGCGATGAGCTCAACCGTAGAAAATAAGAGGATGATAAAAGTCATGTCCCGTTCGGCAACAAGTCACTTTGCGTACTTATATCAAACGGATATTTGACCACGTGAAAAACCTCGGACTCTTCGTTGCTGTTCTAAGCCTGTTGATGCAGGTTTTCAGCACTTCTTTGATTCTGTTGAACTATAGGGTCAACACCTCCTACATAATTGAGAATTTCTGCGAGAACACCGATAGGCCCGAAATGCACTGCGAAGGCAAGTGTCATCTTAATAAGCAGATAAAGACCGATTCAGAACAGCGGTCGGAAACGCCAAGTTCCGTGTCGGAAATACTGACCATCGTTTTGGCCTGTCAAGAGCTTTCGGCCATTGAATTCAATTTTCAATCTGGGACAGCCGTTCCTCCCCAAAGCCCTTACACATCGGGGCACCATTCCAACCACTTACAATCTGTCTTTCATCCGCCACAGGTTTAAATTGATAGTTCGGATCGTTCTCGGCAAGCGCTGAGAACCATATTTCTATTCAATCAATTTAAATCTATTCAAAATGAAAGTTTCAATGAAACTCCTCGTTGTAGGAGTGGCTCTTATGAGCGCAATATTCTCTGGTTGTAATAAAGAACACAACCACCCTGATCCGAATACCGATGGTCTGATTCTGATAGGCACTGCCTACACTGATGCAGGAAGCATGCTGGTGAAGCTCTATTCGGCCGACTCTATTTATTCTCAATACACCAAGTTGTACATCGAGGTGCGCGATTCTGCGAGCAACGAGGTGGTAGATGATGCTCATGTCGAACTATCTCCGATGATGGACATGGGAATGATGATGCATGCTGCTCCTTTCGAAAACCCATCGAGCACCGATGCGGTTGACGGTCTTTTCCCTTGTGCAGTTGTGTTCATCATGCCTGGCGACATGGGTTGGACATTGGACGTTCACGTTCATAATCACCACAGTGGAGCTGAAGGCGAAGCCAATTTCCCACTTGTGGTGAAGACGCCAACGCCAACAAGAACGGTGACGGTAACCCCGCTTAATGGAGATGAACCGTTGGTCATTTCTTATGTTCAGCCGACCGATCCAACGGTTGGGATCAACGATTTCGAGATCACGCTACACTACCGCGAGACGATGATGGCATTTCCTGCAAGGACGAATTACACCGTTTCCATCGAACCTGAAATGCCTTCGATGGGACATGGTTCTCCGAATAATGTCAATCCGACACACGTTGCGGATGGGCACTACACGGGACAGGTGAATTTCACGATGACCGGCCTTTGGAGGATCAACCTGAACATAATGGACGGTACCGAGGTGGTAGATTCCACCTCCTATTTCGAGGTAACGCTTCCATAATGGAAAGATGAAAGATCTGGCCTTCAGAATCTTCTTCACGTTCATCGTCTTTTCCGCAGGAGCCCAACAGCAGGACAGTATTCTGTTCTATCAGAAGGGCAACATTGCAAAGAAGATGTTTGATGTGGAGGAGATTCTGGTGGGGCCAAGTTGCGCTTGTGTAGGCCAATGCAGTTGTGCTGAAATGCAGGCTGACAACTATTCTGAAAATCGCTTTTTGTGCACAGATGCCATTCTTTCCAAAAATGGGAGGATCGAATTGATGAAGCGCGGGAATTTTGCCTTCGAACCGGTAATGAACGGAATGGCCTCAGACCGACTGAACCTGACCATTGATGGAATGAAGATCTTTGGAGCCTGCACCGATAAGATGGACCCCGTGACCTCCTATGTTGAACCGAATAACATGAAATCCATTTCCGTTCAGCATGGCTCTTCTGGCAGTATGTTCGGCTCCAGTTTGGGTGGATCGGTGAACATGGAGACCAATGGGGCCACCATCAACCCAAGCAAACCGATCACAGGCGAGGTAGGCGTGGGATTTCAATCGGCAGCGTTGGGTGCCAATGGCCTTTTTTCCATCAATTACAGTAGAGCCAAATGGGCCATCCGTGCCAACGGTGTGTATCGCAGATTTCAGAATTACCGTTCCGGGGGAGGAAAGACAATCGAATTCACACAGTTTGAGAAGTGGAACGGGGCCATCTCGGCCAAATACATGCCATCGGACAAGGACGTTGTGCACTTGGATGTCATCATTGACGAGGGCTACAATATCGGTTATGCGGCCCTGCCTATGGACGTGAAATATGCCAAGGCCCGCATCTATGGACTGACTTATCAGCACTATCCTTCACAGAAATGGGTTGAGAAGATCGAAGCAAAAATCTATGCGAACACCGTTGAACATGCAATGGATGACACCAAACGTCCGAACGTGATCATGCACATGGACATGCCCGGATGGACCAAAACCTTCGGTGGATATGTGGACGGACGATTCAAAACTGGAAGGCACAGCCTTATTGCCCGATTGGACGGTTATCACAGCAACGCGCGAGCCGAAATGACCATGTATCCGAACAATGAGGCGCCCATGTTCATGCTCACCTGGCCCGATGTGGACAAATTCGATATTGGTGCTTTTCTGCAAGACAATATCAAATTCAATGAGAAGAGAAGCCTTAGTTGGAACCTACGCTTGGAATACCTCAACACGAGTGTGATTGATGATTTCGGTGTTCAGCAAGCATCCGTTTTCAATCAGGATGTTTCTGATGCTGACCACCGCCTTTTGAAGAACGCAAGCATCAGCTACATGGAACTTCTC
>CAMCFW010000063.1 GCA_945874195.1 Chryseobacterium gleum | reverse complement strand
GAACCTATTCCGTAGGATTGATAGTGACAGGACTCGGAGGATGCGCGGACACATTCAACATCAATAACCTTGTTACCGTTTTCCCCAACCCCACCGCGCTATTCGAATATTCGAACATTCCGAGCCCGATTGCAAACGGAACGATCGCCTTTTACAACACCTCGAGCCCACATGTGGGCAGTTGGTGGGATTTCGGTGATGGATTCACCGATGCAAGTGAAAACACAACACACAATTACGATTTCTATGGCAATAAACTAGTGACCTTGGCCGTTGTGGACGTCAATGGCTGTGTCGATACCTTCAACATGTACATCTCGGTCGACTTCTTCGGTGGTCTGTTTGTTCCCAATGCCATCATTCCGACCGCTGACAACAGCGATGTGCGCATTTTTCAACCGAAGGGAACCGGACTGGGTTATTACCGCTGCATGGTTTATGACAAATGGGGCAACATCCTTTGGGAATCGACCAAATTGGAGGCTGGTTCTCCAACTGAACATTGGGACGGAACCTATCAGGGCGAACCGGTTCCACAGGGCGCTTATGTTTGGAGAGTGGATGCCATTTTTGCAAACGGAGAAATGTGGGATGGCATGATAGACCGAAACGGAGATTACCATCAGACCGGAACAGTGACCGTTATCCGTTGATGGCCGTCTGACCCTTCGCTTCCTGGCGTTAGTATGTTTAACATTGGAGTATGAAACAACTACTCTTTCTGGCCATTGTGCTGCACCATTCCTTACTTCTGGCTCAAACATCGCCAAAGCAGGAAACTGAGCTGAACACCCATTCAAGCGACCGTTTCACCATCTCGTACCCAAGCGACTGGGAGTTGAAAACCGATGGGAGTACCGCTGTGCAGCTATATCTATTGAGTCCATTAACGTCAGATTAAGACCTTTTCATGGAAAATGTGAACGTGCTGATTCAGGATCTTAGGGGCCAAGCCATAAATCTGGAAGCGTATACCGCCATTTCAAAGGAGCAGATTCCGACCATGATACCCAACGGAATGATCCTTGAATCTGAGACCAAAAGGTCTGAGAATGGTGATTTTTTTCATCGAATCATCTTCAGTGGGTTGCAGAACGAAGTTCCGCTCACTTTTCTGCAATACTATTTCATACATGACGAGCAGGCCTTTGTACTGACACTGACCTGTGAACAAACACAATTTGAAGCTTATAAAGCGGTGGGCGAAAACGTACTCGCAAGTTTTCACTTTAAGAATTAAGGTAAACGGCTGAAACGATGCCTCTGACCTTGGAATCTGCTACACTTCGCTTCATTATATTCGCGCCAAACTAAAAAAGGCATGAAGAACATAACGGTGATAGGTGCAGGCACTATGGGAAACGGAATCGCGCATGTTTTTGCACAGAACGGATTCTCAGTTTCGCTGGTAGATGTGAGCAAAGAAGCGCTTGAACGAGCCAAGAACACCATTGCCAAGAACCTTGACCGTCAGGTTTCGAAAGGCGTGCTTAGCGATGACCAGAAGCTGAAAACACTTGGCAATCTGAATTTCCTCACAGATCTTGAAAAAGGCTGCGCTGCGGCTGAGTTGGTGGTTGAAGCGGCCACCGAGAACAAGGAACTGAAATTGAGCATCTTCTCTAAACTGGAGCTCTATTGCCCGGATAGCACCATTTTGGCCAGCAACACTTCCTCCATATCAATTACAGAGATAGCTGCATCAACCAAGCGAGCAGATAAGGTGATCGGCATGCACTTCATGAACCCGGTTCCTGTTATGAGGCTCATCGAGATCATTAGAGGTTATTCCACTTCGGATGACACCACCGCGAAGATCGTGGCACTAAGCAAGAAGTTGGAAAAAGTACCAGTTGAAGTGAACGATTATCCAGGTTTTGTGGCCAACCGCATTCTAATGCCCATGATCAACGAAGCAATTGAAGCACTTTACCACGGAGTTGCAGGAGTTGAAGAGATAGACACGATCATGAAGTTGGGCATGGCTCATCCGATGGGACCTTTGCATCTTGCTGATTTCATAGGTCTTGATACCTGTTTGAGCATTATGCGTGTGTTACACGAAGGACTTGGAAACCCTAAGTATGCGCCATGTCCGTTACTGGTGAACATGGTGGCAAGCGGCAATCTTGGAGCCAAAAGCGGCAGCGGATTCTACTCCTACGACCCTGTCTCAAAGGAAAAGAAGGTCTCAGCCAATTTTATTCGCGGATAAACCAGTTTGAAGTTGCTTCCTCATGCTTTTCTGATGAAGAATAACGATTCGTTTGCTTGCGCCTGGCTTAGCCAATTCCGAAACCACCAACCGATTTTCAAACGGAAAAAGTTCTCTATCGTCCTAATTGAAAATAGAAAAGGGGCTCTCGCCCCTTTTCTATTTTCAATTACGTCCCATTTATTCAGTGGCCGGCTTCAACGAATTCTCGCGCTCCTTTGCTGATTCAATATCAATTTCCTGATTGTTGAATTTCGCTGTGACCTCAGGATTTTTAACTCCAAGCGCACCCACCTGCTTTCGCAATGCATCTGCTTCTTCAAAAGTATTGAACGAACCGATGGTATATACTTTCAATCCACCTGTGGTCGATTTCATCTCAACACCATACTGTGCGATCAGTTTTGAAAGTTTTTCAAGTTCAATGCGTAGTCGGTATTCCTTCAATTCAACACCGTAGGTCAACACATCCTTGTCTACCATGTCGAGCGAAATGCCCTTGGGTTGTTTCTGCCTTGAGTTGAAACCTACCACTCCAAGGTCTATACCTACCTCAGGGATGGCATCCTGGTTAACTCCGAAAGCTTCATCAATACCACTCTCAATCAATTCGTTCTGCTTCTTTTCAGCGGCCTCGAAGGTCGAATAGCTTCCGAGCGTGAATACAGAAATCGAATCGTTCACCTTATACTCCTTCAGGTTTTCCATTTTGGCCAACTGCAGCTTGATCTGCGTTGGAATGTCATAATTGGTGTACGTTCCAACGTGTACGGTATAATCAGGATTCGTGTTCTTTTGAGATAGGATCCAATCTTGGTTCACATTCTTTCTGAGCAACGAAGCTGTGTCTGCACCATATTGTTTATAGATCTCTTCGTAACTAAGGGCAACACCGTTGTTGTCAACTATTCTTCCTGCTGTAGAGTTCACTTCCTTGTCTCTGAAATCTGGAATTCCATCACCGTCAGAATCGGCAGGGCAGCCATTGTCGTCCACGGTCAAACCTTTCGGTGTTCCTTCGCAGCGGTCCTTTAGGTCCGAAACTCCGTCACCATCACTGTCCACGTCCACAATGGATCCAAGGTCGGCATACTGCGCACCGGCTTCGTCAACTTTCGGTGCCTTCTTTTTGAATGGGTCGAATTTGTAGAACACGGATAGTGAAGTATACAGATATCCGTCATTGGAAAGAAAGCCTTTACCTCCACCTTCCACATTGTCAATCTTGTCGGTAAGCGTGAAATAGTAGTGTGCTCCTAAGCGAATGGCAAACTTGCGCGATGCATTGAAGTCAATACCTGCTCCAACAGGAATGGAAACGGTTGCTATCGGAAATTCATTCAAACGTGTCTCGTATTTGAAATCTCGTTCAATCACGCGAAGATCGTCAGTCACAGGGCTTGATTGAGACACGTTTCTGATAAGACCGTCATCCCAATAATGATAGTTGTAAGTCACATCATTACCATTCGCATCTTTCACTGTGGTCTGAAGATCCGAGTAGACATCATGGTCAGAGTAGCTGACGCCAACAGAAATAAAAGGAGTGATACCTTTATACTCTCTAATGAAATTCTGAAAATTGTAAGTTAAACTGGCACCAACTGAGAACAATTTAGACTCGAAATTCCTGTGTTCTCCATAGTTATTCTCATTTCCGTTAAGCTTACCTAGCATCACGTCAATGTTCAGATCCAAGTAGTTGGTCACGTTTCCACCTATCCCGAAACTGTAGCCGGCCCGGTTTCCAACACGATGCACAGTGGTCTTCGATCTATCAACCACGTCACCGAAATAGTTCAACAGACCAATGCCTCCGTGAACATTTGCCATGAAATGATAGGGCACCTTTGGTTTTGGCACCTTGCTTTTGCTTGCAACTTTGGCTTCTTTCGCTTCGGTCTTTTTGGAATCTTCAGTCTTTGGCTCTTCTTTCTGTTTCTCGTTCACATCCTGAGCATATATGCCGAAGGTGAAACCAAACAGAAGAATGATCAACGAATACTTTTTCATTATTGGTTGGTTTTGGGGGGCAAAGGTAAAATCCAGTTTTTAATCTTCTAGGAACAAATCGACCAGTTCCAGGATCATCGCTTCCGTGTAGGTGGATTTTCCTTGTCTGAAGAGATCTATCATGCGGTTCACTTCGTCCGCGGTCAAATTTCCGTCACCGTTAAAGTCAACTTCCTTGTATTTGCGGGCAATGAATTTCTGGGTGGCAGAACGGCCATCATCCTTGTAGTTTTCTAGTATATTCAAGGTGCCGTCAAGGTAAACGGCCATGGTGCCTCCAAAGTTGATCACTTTGGCACCTTCCATATATTCTTGATAAAAGTCGATGAGGTTGTAGAGTTGAGAAATGGTCAACGAAGATTCTCGTTCTAGCACAGCCTCAATAACACGCATCACTTCATCCGCGGTAAGAATTCCATCTCCATTGTAATCTGCATCGCTGAATTGAGGAGGAATAGTGGCAGTGGATTTTTCATCCTTTGTTATAGAGAGTGGCTTGGTGGGGCTGATAGCCTTTTGTTCCACCATTTGCTTATAAACACGGTCAACACTCGAATAAACTTCATCTACAGAACTTGCCTGTGCAACTGTTCCGCTCAGAACGTCTTTGCTTATCGCTTCGAACAACTTATCGAACTCGCCTTGTTTTTCAACCTGATTCTGGATGTTCAACATCATGATGGCCAGCTTCGTTGAATCCGCTGCTGTCATTCCAGGGCTTTTAGCAAGAACACCGCTCGGATAGATCTCGTTCATTCTTGCACGTTCAGTAGCAATCGAATCTTTATGGGCATCAAGCATCATTTGATCCGTCAGTGCTACTCCATCCAAGTTGACGATACTACCCAACTTGGTAGAATCCTCCTTGTCGCGATAGTCTGAAATGACGTCCTTATCCCCATCAAGCGGACAACCATACTCGTCCACTTTCACACCGGATGGGGTCATGGCGCAACGGTCGTCAAAATCATTCACACCATCCCCGTCCGAATCGGCCAAGCGCATGGCATAAAAATCGACCTCTTCGTAATATTTGGTTTTCGAACTTTTCGCGTAATCACGACCAACTCCAATGCTATAACTCACTGTCATAGAAGTAAAAAGGAACATGTCATTCCGAGAATTTCCTTGGCGGTCTCCGGTTCCTTCCTTCGAAATATCGTCAATGAGGTCCGTGAATGTATAGTAGAATGAAGAGCTAAGCTTTGCGCTCAGTCTTCTGCCCATCTTAAAGTCTACACCAGCAGTCACCGGAATTGAAAATGTGAACTGATCGTACTTACCAAGGTTATCCTGATTCTCGTCTCGAAGGTCAGTCTCATACGTATAATCTCGTTGTAGACTCACCGCTTGCTCGCTGTTCGGATCCGTTTCCGCCAAGCTCATTATCGATCCATCTGCCCAATAGTAATAGCGATTCCCGTTTGCATCGAACATGTCCGATTTGCTATCGAAATTGATGAAGGAAACGCCTAGCCCAATAAAGGGTTGAATGATGCCTGGTTTCTTATAAAGATGATTGAAATTGTAACTGACTCCGGCCGTTCCGATGAACATTTCTGATCTGAAGTTCAGATTCCGACCTGCTGCATTCCGCTCATTCACCCCTATGTTGCCATAAATGGCCGTAAGATCAAGATCCAAATAGCGCGAAAGATTGCCGCTTGCGGCCACTTGAACCCCGTAGGTACTCGTAAAAATGTGTTGATAGTTATTATCATTCACATCACCGAAAAAGGTGAATACCCCGGCTCCAATTCCGACTCGAGGTGCCAAGAGGGCATCTCGACCCCTGTTGTCAACATAATAATTGTCGTTGGTCTGGCCCAGAGAGCCTAAAGTTGGAAGTAGAAACAGAAGAAAAATCTGTAAACGTTTGCTCATTGGCGGTGATACTCTAATTGCGCTAAAAATAGCCAAAGATCACTCTTGGTCAAAATAATAGTCTATCAGTAATTGTATGTCCTCAACAGTGCGTTCACCATCGCCTTCAAACAGCAGATCGATGAAATGAAGCACCTCGATCGGAGATATCATTCCATCGCTGTCCAAGTCTGCCCAATGAAAGTTTCCTGTCTTCTTAGGAGAGGAATTTTCAAGCATTTCAATCGAAGTGGAAGTGTTGATATTCTTGCCTTTAGAATTATCCGACAAGTTCTTCTCTGGTTTCTTCTCACTTTCGGATGCTGAAGTGGCAGAGGACTCAGGATTTAGAACTGCCGGATCTCCTTTGGTGGCCGCACTTGCTTCGGTTGCCACTTCTTCACCTTGGTTTGTGACACTGTTCTCTCCTACAACGCCTGTTTGAGTTGCGGCATCGGCTGTAGGTGTAGCCCCTTTATCGACAGCAGTGGCACCTGGACCGGACGTTTTAACCTCGGGTTTGTTAGATTCGACTGTTTCATCCGTACCTGTTGAACCAGGATCAGCAATCGTTGTCTCATTACTCTGATTCTCAGTCACATTAGCGTCTTCAACGGATGTCGTTGCGTTCGGCTCATTAAGCTTCCCTGCGGCTAGTTTGGCGGCTTCTGCCGCTTGTTCTTTAGCAGCTTTTTGGTCAGCACGTTTTGCATCTGCCTTGGCCTTAGCAATGGCAGCAAGTTCTTCAGAAGTTGCCTTCCTTGGTTTGGCAGATGGTTTTGTGGTGCCCAAGTATACCGTGAGGCCTAACGAACCGAATAGATGATTGTCATTTCCTGAGCTTCCTAGACGGTCTCCAGTACCGGAAACACTCACATTGTCCAGCATATCGCTGAAATTGAGAGCGTAAGCGAATGCCGCATTCAAACCGATGTTCTTGGTTATCTGAAATCGGATGCCAGCATTGATTGGTAGCGTGAAGGCAAGCTGAGAGTATTTTCTAAGTCCATCGAGGTTGGCATCACGAAGATCAGACTCATAAACAAAATCCCTTTCCACGACCGTGGCTTCGGAAACGTTAACCGTTCCTTCCACTTCGGCATAGATCAGCCCATCGTTCCAATAATTATAAGTTGATCCATTTGAAGATCTCAGGTCCCCTTTCGAACGAAAAGACAACATCCCTAAACCGAATCCGATGTATGGTCTTATCAACTGAATTCCGTTATCGTTTGGTTTGAGCAGAGGATAAAAATTGTATTCAATATTCAACCGTTGGCTGAAGAGCGAGGTCTTGAAATTCAAGTTGGTCAGATCGCGTTGCTCTTCTCCATACACCATTCCACCATAGAGCTCAAATGAAGCGTTCAGAAACTTTGTGACACGTTGAGTGACGGTCAATTGATATCCGAATTGCTTGATTGGAGATGGCCCGTTGCTCAACTTGACATCTGACATCAGGTTAGCAATGCCGAAATTCAAACTCACCATCGGTAACGGGATGAGCACATTATCCTTGGCCAAGATCGTGTCAGAACCGAACTGAGCCATACTACTGACGGTGCACAAACAGAGCAGGACGAGCAATATGGATCTACAATTACTCATGTTCACATGATGGAACAATAGGGTAAAAAATAACCCGAGCGGAAACTCGGGTCATGTTTATTCTTTATTAAATAAATTGGATCATTGACCGGCAAGGCTTAATGCTTCTTTGACATGTATTCGAACACCGTCCTTGTAAGCAGTTACGAATGTTCCATCAACCTTGTTGTTATCACGTAGTTCATTCGAGAACGTTTTGGCAGGTCGATAAGAACCGAATTCACCTACTACATATTTGGTCATTCCCTCGTGTTCTTCGATCACCACTGCATCGTTGATACCATACTTAGTTTTGAAGAAGGCAGGATCGACCTTGTTTGGACCTGCAGCTATTTGAACTCGGAACACCAATCCCGGCTTCGATTTCATCATGGCATCATTATAATCAGGTGCGGCAGCGGCCTTTTCAGCTTTTTTGGCTTCGGCAGCTAGTTTCGCTTCGTCAGCTTTTCGAGCATCTTCTGCTTTCTTAGCATCGGAAGCTTGCTTGGCGTCAGCAGCCTTCTTGTCATCAGATGCTTTCTTATTATCAGCAGCTCTCTGCGCCTCGGCCGCAGAATTATCAACTACTTCAGTGGTAGTCTTTTCGGTAGTTTCCACTACTTCGGTCTTTTCAACCTTGGGATTCTCATTTGTTACAACGGGTTCCGCTGGGGCAGCATCTTTCCGTGCAGTTTCCGCAGCTTGGTCCTTAGCCTTTTGGTCAGCAAGGATCTTATCCATTGCCGCTTGCTGAGCATCACCCGCACCATCGACCCCAACAGTGATTATATCTTTCGGAATGACAAACTTCTCGGTTTCGTTGTCTTTGATGTAAGCAAACGTTCCATCTATGATCTGATTTCCACTCAATGATGCGTCAACCGTCACCTTATACGAAACTGTAAAATCGTTTGCAGGAAGCGCCATCCAGAGGAATTTTACTTTTTGCTCTTTGAAGGAAAAGGTCGAGTTGGCGATCTCACCAGCTTCAGCATTGAATCCAGGAGGAAGCTGTTGTTGCAGCTTTGCAAATCCTGACACATCGGCCTTGGCCACTTTCAGCTCTACGGTAAAACTACCACCAGGTGCAACCGTTGCCGGTAATTTGGTGGTTACAGATACCTGAGCTATCAGGCTACCAGAGTATAAAAAGGCAGCAGCTGCCAGCAAAATTGTAGATCTCGTGATCATGCTATTGGTTTTATTTCGATTGAGGTGACGAAGGTATTATTTTTTGCTATTGATCAAAAAAGTGGTCAATAAGGTCTGTGATATACTTGGCATTCACTTGAAGTTCCCCTTCAAAGAACATGTCAATGGCATTGTAAACTTCACTCACGGATATGACACC
>CAMCFW010000062.1 GCA_945874195.1 Chryseobacterium gleum | reverse complement strand
TCTTATGTTATCCTTTTGATAGCTCAGCTCTACCGCTTTGAGCTTGAACTCCCTGTCATGCTTTCTTCTTATGCCTGCCATCTGATTTAAGGTTAAACCGCTGTACTAAGACTTAACTTACTGTCCAATCAAAGGTAGCAGGTCCAACCCGCATGTGAAATACTCGCGCACCGTCCGCCATTCGTGGCATACTATTCGCCATACCTTCGGGAAAATTAACGCCATGATTCGCTACATTCTTAGTTATCCCTTTGTCTCTTTTCTCTTCATCTCTTCCGCCCTCGCGCAGCACACCGTCATCATGAAGGACGGCACTCAGAAAAAGGGCGAGGTGAGATCGATATCGGGCCCAACCATGACCATGATAAACAACGCCCGTCCGCTCGAAATGCTCATTTCTGACGTTCGTACCATCCATTTTTATGATAGTGATATTAAAGATGCGTTGCCTGCCATTAACAGTCGAAAATCGTTCAAAGGCGGTTTCGATGTGGTTGAATATGTGATGGAAGGCCGCACGATGGTCTCTTTTCCGAAGATCGGCCTTGGCACCAAAGACAATGGCGTGGTGGTGGTCGATGTGACCATCGATAAATACGGAAACGTGCTGAGTGCCGACCCTGGCGCACCAGGTTCGAAGACCACAGACGATAAGTATCTCTTCGTGAAGGCACAGGCCGCGTGCCAACAGGCCAAGTTCAATAACGACCCGACCGCACCGCTTTCCACCACCGGAAAAGTATTCGTCATATTCCCTTAGGGGACTTTCTTAACCGCAGAGACGTAACGTTTTTCGCAGAGAGCCAAGAATCGTTGCGCTCTTGGCGTATTCTTTGCGTCTTTGCGGTTCTCTATGGATTATCCATAACTTATGCATCCACAAGCAAAACCTAACAGAATGAGGACATTCCTTTCCTTCCTATTGACAATTTTCGCGCTTAGCGGTCACGCACAGAACTACGGTGGCTGGTGGCAGGAAGTGGAAACGCATACGAACGAAGGCAAGCCGAAGTCGGCCTTAGAGGTGGTGCAGAAGATCCACGACCAAGCTGTTAAAGACGGCAATGGCCCACAATTGGTGAAGGCTGTCATTCACCAGATCAAATTCCAAGCGGAGTTTGAGGAGGAAAGTCTGGTGGCGAGCATCGTCCGATTGGAAGATGAAGCGAAAACGGCTCCCGAACCCACCAAGCAAATATTGCATTCGCTGCTGGCCGAAATGCATTGGGGCTATTTCCAGAACAACAGTTGGCAGATTTTGAACCGAACCGAATCGGAAGAAGCTGGCGACAACCTCCTGACCTGGGATTTCAAACGCATTGCGCAAGAGGCCGACAAGCATTTTCGCCTGTCGCTTGAGAATCCAGAAACGCTCCGGTCTGCTTCGTTAAGCGATTACGAAGCCATTCTGGTGGGTTCCGAAACGTATCGGGATCTTCGTCCAACCCTATATCATCTACTGCTCTCACGAGCCCTTGATTTCTACAGTTCCGAAGAGCGCAACATCATCAATTTCGATGCTTCGGGCATCTATGACGACACGCTGCTGTTGGGCCCTGTGGATGGATTCCTTTCGTGGGGAGCACCCAAAAAAGCAGGCGTTCATCCGGCAATTTTATCAATTCAATTGTATCAGGAATTGCTTCGCGAAGCAAAAAAACAGAGCACCGAAGCCTTGGTCTCGGAAGACCTGAAACGGTTGAGTTTCATAAACGGTCGGTCTCAGGCACAAATAGCAAACGAGCGCTATTCGGATAATCTTAATGCCCTTCTCACAATCCATGGAAATGACGCTGTCTCAGCGGAGGTTGCCTATTACATGGCTACGCTTATCTACGATCAGGGAAGCGCTTCCACCGATCCGGATCACGCTTCGAGATGGAATTGGAAAACGGCCGATTCGCTGTGTCAGGTATACCTTAAAAAATTCCCTAATACGCTTGGCGCTCGAAATTGCCGATCGCTTTCAGAACGCATTCGCATGAAGGAATGGGGCATGGAGGCCGAAGGGGCGGTGCTTCCAGAAAAGCCATTCCGTTTCCTCTTCAATTATCGGAACATTGGCCAAGCTGAAGCCGGCAAATGGCCCGTTTACCTGCGTGTGGCCAAACTAGACCCGATTGCATACCGTGAAAACGCGCGTCAGAATTATGGCGAAAAACTGGTGGCCTATCTGAAATCGAATAGCCAGACGGTGAGCGAAAAAAGCTTCAATGTGCCGAATCCGGGCGATCATCGCCAGCACAGCATCGAACTACCGTTGGATGCTTTGCCGCTTGGCACTTATGTCATCTTTGTCGGCTCCGACCCGAAGCTTTCCACCAATGCCCAAGCGGTGGCCTACAGCATTGTGACCGTTACCGACCTCGCGCTTATTAAGAGGAGCGAAACCGAGAGTGGAACGATCCTGAAAGTGGTGTCGCGCGATTCGGGAAAACCCATTGCGAACGCAAAGATCGAACTGCTCAGTCTGGTCTTCGATCGTAAAAGTCGCTCCAACAATCATGTATTGGAGCAGACCCTTACCACAGATGCCAAAGGCGAGGCCGTTTGGAAAGGCCAAGGTCAGGATTACCGTGGGTTGATGGTGGACGTGTACAACGGAGAGGACAAGTTGATGGGTGCCGATAATGTCTATGGCCACCAGAATCAGGAGGACATCCGTTGGAACGACCAGACCTATTTCTTTCTCGATCGTGCCATATACCGACCTGGCCAGACCATTCTTTTCAAAGGCATCGTTCTTTCCAGCAATGGAAAGGATGTGAAAGCCTTGACCGACAAGAGCACCACGGTGCAACTGTTCGATGCGAACGGGCAGGAAGTGAGCAAATTGAACCTGAAAACCAATTCATTCGGCACCTTTTCTGGAACCTTCATTGCGCCTACGGGCGGATTGAACGGCTACCTGAGCATGGGTAATGAGAGCGGTTCGCATTCTTTCCGAATGGAAGAATACAAACGCCCGAAATTCGAGGTGAAGGTGGAACAACCGAAGGAACAATTTCGAGTGAACGACACGGTTTCTGTTTCAGGAACGGCCATTTCGTATTCAGGTGTACCGCTCGATGGCGCAGAGGTGAAATACCGCATTACGCGAACGGCCCATTTCCCTTATCCATGGCGCTGCTGGGGTTGGTTTCCGCAATCGCAGCCTAAGCAGGTGGCCTTCGGAACAGCAAAAGCTGATGCTTCGGGCGAGTTCAAGATCCAATTCATCGCGCAGCCCGACCCAATCATCCGCGTAGAGAACGGGCCGGTCTTCAGTTACCAGATCGAGGCCGATGTGACCGACCAAAGTGGTGAAATGCAAACGGGCAACACGAGCGTTTCCGTAGGTTATCATTCTCTCAATATCGACATCGAATTGCCGGCCATCATCGAGCGGTATGACCTTGGGCGCTATAAGGTTTCGACCACGAATCTTTCGGGCGAACCACAGGCTGCCGAAGTTTCGGTCGATGTATGGATGTTGAAACCGAACGACCGCATTCTGCGCAACCGGATGTGGCAAACACCCGATCAGTTTTACCTCAGCGAGATCGATCATAAACGTATGTTCCGGAACGAGCCCTACAAGGACGAGGACGATTTCCGAAGTTGGGCGCGCAACAAGAACATGTTCCATGCAGTGCTAAAGACCGCCACCGATAAGGATGTGAGTTTCGCGCCCCTGAACGCGCTCGGACAAGGTTATTATTTGGTGGAACTAACTGCTAAAGATGCGTTCGGAACGGAGGTCGTTCAGCGGGCTTATTACTGTCTGACCGAAAAGGACGCGAAACTTCCGCCTTATTATACAACCGCCTGGTTCCATGCGCTGAAAGACAAATACGAACCGGGCGAAACCGCGGAAATTCTGGTCGGTTCGTCCTACGCCTTTGTCGATTTCAAGATAGAGGTGGAAGTAAAGGATGAAGGATTCAGCACCAACAAACTCATCTTCACAAAAGAGATCTCTTGCACGGGCACGCAGCAGAAAATTGAAATTCCGGTCACGGAAGAATGGCGTGGAGACGCGCAGATACACGTCACTGCGGTTCGCAACAACGAACTATTGAGTTGGTCAAAGACCATTTCGGTGCCCTACACCAACAAGCAGCTGGATGTGAAATTGGAAACCTTCCGCAAAGAAATGTCGCCCGATGATGCCGAACAATGGACGGTAAGCATCAAAGACAAGAACGGAAAACCCGTCAAGGCCGAATTTCTGACCACCATGTACGATGCTTCATTGGATGTGCTGGCGGCCAACAATTGGGGGCTTTATCCCTATCATTCCCTTCATGCGCGTTACCATTGGGATTCCTATTCATTTGGTCGCGCACAGACGCAGATCTGGAACCGCGATTGGCTGAAATATCCAAGTTCGGCCATCGATAGGGATTTTGAAAACATCAATTGGTTCGGGCATTATTTCGGAGCACGGTATTTCGACCGGTTGGAAACCGTGTCAGTAAGAGGAGGCTCACACACAAGGGGAATGGCCGTGGCCGAAATGAGCGATGCTGAAGGGAAAATGGATGAGACAGTAAAGCTTTCTGAAGTGGTCATGACGGGCGCAGCTCCCGCCCAATTTGGCGATGGATCAGGGGGGTTCAGATCCAAAAATGGAAGTGATGATTTAACCGCGGAACCTCCAAAAGACATTAAAATGCGTTCCGATTTCAGCGAAACGGTGTTCTTCCATCCGCAACTGCAAACGGATGTACAAGGGAATATCAGCTTCAAATTCAATGCGCCCCAGTCGCTCACGCGATGGAAATTCATGGGCCTCGCCACAACCGAAGACCTTAAGATCGGAATCGTTACGGAAGAGATGGTTACGCGCAAGCAGTTGATGATCACGCCAAACTATCCGCGTTTCGTGCGCGAAGGCGATAAGCTCATTTTCCAGGTGAAGGTGAACGTGTTGGACAGCACGGTCTCAACCGTCACCGCATCGCTTGAACTAATGGATGTACTCACGGGTGAACCCTTCAAATCGAAAATTGAAAATCGAAAATTGTCCATTGCAAATAAACAGGTGGTTGCTTCTTGGGAGATCAACGTCCCAGAAGGCGTTTCAGCCATCAAATTCACCACAAAGGCGTGGTCTGAAAAACACTCGGATGGCGAGGAAAAAACCATTCCAGTGCTACCGAATCGCATGATGGTGACCGAAAGCATGCCGCTTCCTGTTCGCGGAAAAGGCAAGCATAATTTCACTTTCGCGAAGCTGAGAAACAACAGTTCAGAGACCTTGAGAAACCATTCGCTGACTTTGGAATTCACCCCGAATCCGATCTGGTTGGCAGTGCTTTCGTTGCCCTACATGATGGAATATCCGTATGAATGTTCGGAGCAGATTTTCAGTCGATACTATTCGAATGCCATTGGCACCTATCTGGCCAATTCAGATCCCGCCATCAAGCGTGTGTTCGACCAATGGAAACGTGATGCGCAGAACAACCAAGGCGATGCCTTCGCTTCTCAACTGGAAAAGAACCCCGAACTGAAACAGGCCCTTTTGACCGAAACACCTTGGGTGCGCGATGCACAGAACGAAACCGAGCAACGCAGACGGATTGCTGAACTGTTCGACACAGACCGGATGGAGACCGAACTCGCCATTTCGCTCAAAAAACTGCAACAGAACCAACGGGCCGATGGCGGTTGGGGTTGGTTCAATGGCTTGGATTCGGATATGTACATCACCCGCTACATCGTTGCCGGATTCGGAAAAATGCGAAAAATGGGCGTTTGGCAAATGGATGCCGAAACGCAGACCATGCTCGAACGTGCTGTTGAATTCCTCGATGAGGAAATGGTGGAATACTACGACCGAAGGGTCTTGAAGGAGAAGGATTACGTCCCAACCTGGACCGATCTTCACATGACCTATGCGCGGTCGTTCTGGCTCAATGATTTCAAACTAAATGGAAAAGCACAGACTACCTACAACGCCATTCTGAAGACCATTCGCGACAAATGGACCAAGCTCGATGCGCCACAAAAAGGACTGGCTGCCGTGGTGTTGAAGCGTTCCGGCTTCGATGCAGATGCGCAGAAGGTCATCGTCTCTCTGCGCGAAACGGCTTTGAACAGTAAGGAATTCGGCACGTATTGGGCCATGGAAAAAGGCTATTACTGGCATCAGGCTCCAATTGAAAGTCATGTCATGATCCTGGAAGCGTTTCACGAAGTGGCCAACGATGTCGATATGGTTTCGGAGATGAACATTTGGCTGCTGAAGCAGAAACAGACCCAAAGTTGGGAAACCACTAAGGCCACGGCCGAAGCGTGCTATGCGCTCCTTTCGACCGGAAACACCAAGTTCGACACCGAGCCGATGGTTTCCATTCAACTTGGCAAAGAGACCATTGATCCGCGCACGGACAAAGACCTGAAAACTGAGGCCGGAACGGGTTATTTCAAAACCAACTGGACGAAGGGCTCCATTCAACCCGAAATGGGCAATGTGACCGTTACAAAGGACAATGATGGCGTGGCCTGGGGAGCCGTTTACTGGCAGTATTTCGAGGATCTCGACAAAATCACTGGCGCCACCGACTACCCCATAAAAATGACCCGTGAGGTGATGCTGTTGGAAGATACTGAGAACGGGTCTTTGATGAAAAAACTGGATGAGAAGACCACCCTTTCCGTTGGCGACCGCGTGCGTGTGAAGATCATTCTCGAAACCGACCGCCACATGGAATACGTGCATTTGAAAGACATGCGCGCAGCCAGTTTTGAACCACGCATGCAGCTTTCGGGGGCCGAGTATCGGGAAGGATTGAGCTACTACCGGTCTACAACGGATGTTGCCATGAACTTCTTCTTCGGTTACCTGCCCAAAGGCACCTTCGTGTTCGAATACGACCTGAACGTGACGCAGGCTGGCGAGTTCAGCAACGGCATCTCACAACTGCAATGCATGTATGCGCCTGAGTTTACAACGCATTCGGGGGGAGTGAGGTTGGAGGTCGGGCGTTAAACCCGCTCAATTATAGTGGCAATGCCCATTCCTCCACCAACGCAAAGCGTGACCGATCCGGTCTGCTTGTCCTGACGTTCGAGTTCATCGATCAGCGTTGCCATCAGAATTGCACCTGTGGCACCAAGCTGGTGACCCATGGCAATGGCGCCACCATTCACGTTGATCCTGCTTTCGTCAATTTCTTCAGCCAGACTACAAGTTTAATAGTGGTAAATAAGTGTTTGGTCGAAGGTTCTGGCCATTTCATGGGCGAAAATCTCCTCTCGGTCTATGAAATAGGTTTTGCAGTTTCTGGTACAATTAACTACTTGGGAATACATGACCTTGCTACGCAAATCACTTAAATGATTCTACGTATTATTGGGTTCTGTGCGTTGGTCTTTGTCATTTCAACCAACTGTGTTGGACAAAGGATTGTTGATCAAATTTCCATTGATGAAGAATCTAGCGTCTTTCTTTTTGAACCAGTAAGTCTTTACGCTTTTGCCCCTAGCTTGGCGGTAGGTGATGCCTTCCCTGATTTTGAGACAATATCAATAGAGGAAGACGTTTTTTCGCTGGATCTCATTCTTGAAATGGCGATTTTAAATCAGCGAGTACCTGTAATTGCATTCGGCAGGCCTTCATGTAACTTTTTGCGCGCTGCATATCAAAACTTAATCATTCCGGTGAATACCACAATAGGTGAAGACTTATCGATCTATCATATTGCTCCTTCAATTGAAGCTCACCCAACAAATGGTTATCAGTCGCCCTATTTCACAATCAATCAAGGCGATACGATATCAGGAAATGTGGTCATCCCCGACAATGTCGGCTACGAATTCATCCAACCCTTTAACGGAACTGAATTAAGCCAGCTAACAGCTCAATTTATCAACAAAATGGTTGAAACACAAGTTGGTGTAGAAGAGGACTTTGGGCAGATAACCATTCTTTTGGATGACCCTAATGGTGGATTTACCCAAGCTTTCAAAGGGCCTTCAATTGTTTGGGGTTTGAACCCATTTAGCGGTAAAGTGGTTTATGAAGAAACTGATTTTGGGTGCTATTACAATCCGATTGGTGGGTGCCAACAAGAAAGGTTCGAGTTCGTAAATGCCATTCAGGAAGTGAAACAATTGTATCAGCTTGTGGGAAGAGAAACTCAAGAACCAACCCACGATGGGATTGAAATTAAAGGGTTAAGCCTCTTAGGTCAGAACGTGAATGAAGGCCATGCACTATTTTACAACCCAGTTACCAAAGTAAAGGAGTTCAGACCCGTTCAATAATCGTAGCGATTCCCATTCCACCACCAACGCAAAGCGTGACCAATCCGGTCTGCTTGTCCTGACGTTCGAGTTCATCGATCAGCGTTGCCATCAGAATAGCACCTGTGGCACCGAGCGGATGGCCCACGGCAATGGCACCACCGTTCACGTTGATCCTGCTTTCGTCAATATTCAGGTCTTCCATAAAGCGAAGAACGACTGCTGCAAAGGCCTCGTTCACTTCCATCAGGTCGATGTCCCCTATTTCCATTCCCGCCTTTTTCAATGCCTTGCGCGTAACGGGTGCCGGCCCTAACAGCATAATGGTCGGTTCGGTTCCGGTCAGCGCCATGGAGCGGATACGCGCACGGGGTTTCAAGCCTTGAGCAGCACCAGCTTCCTTGGTACCGATGAGTGTCAATGCGGCTCCGTCAACAATGGCGGAGGAGTTTCCAGCATGATGTACGTGGTTGATGGTTCCCACTTCGGGGTATTTCTTCAGCGCCAACATATCGAAACCCATTTCGCCAAGCTTCACAAAGGCCGGATTCAGGTTTGCCAAACCTTCGGCACTTGTTCCAGGGCGGATCATCTGGTCGCGGTTCAATAGCACGTTTCCGTCAGCATCTTTAATGGATAGGATCGACTTTGCGAATCGACCTGTGTTCCAAGCGGCATCGGCTTTTGCGTGAGATCGTGAAGCAAATTCATCCAATTGCGAACGGTTGTAGCCATATTTTGAGGCGATGAGATCGGCAGAGATTCCCTGCGGAACCAGGCCGTGTTTCATAATGAAATCGCGGTCGTCATACATAGGTCCACCATCGGAAGCAATCGGCACACGGCTCATGCTTTCCAGACCGCCCGCCACCAGCA
>CAMCFW010000061.1 GCA_945874195.1 Chryseobacterium gleum | reverse complement strand
CTTGTTGGTGTCCGACTGATAAAATGGTGAACGGCCTTGAATCTCCCCTTGAAGTTCAGCCACACTCATCTTATCAGGATTCGACATTCCATAATATTCACGCATGTCAGGATACACCTCAAACATTTGTGATCGCTTGGTGGCAAGAGAATCGACCAATTGGTTGAGCATTTCATCAGTTATGCCAACTCCTTTGGCGTCAACATTCAGGTCGGGGCTTGTATTCGGCTCTTCATCAGCGTAATCGAAAACACCATCACCATCAGAATCGATTGAACAACCGAATTCGTCCACAGTACCGCTGCCTGCTGGCGTGTTCGGACATCGATCTGTCAAGTTTGGAACTCCATCGCCATCATCATCGCCTTCCATGCTCTCAAATTCGGTATTGTCGAATTGCGAGGTCTTCACTTTTTTGGGCGAGAAAAAGTCGAAATGATAGGAAACTGCTGTGAAGAAGAACATATCATTCGCCTTGTTTCCTGTTCGGCCCTCAAGTCCATCCTTCGTGTAATTGTCGATAAGGTCAGTGAACGCATAAGAGAACGTGGATGAAAGCTGAATGGCCGACCTTGGCGATACTTTAAAATGCAGTCCAAAAGTGAACGGCAAAGTCACTGCGAACTGCTTATAATTTCCAAGACTGTCAAGATTGGCTTTGCGAAGATCGGTCTCGTAGACGTAATCCGACCTAAGGATCTGAGCGTCTGGCTGAGGAGAACCGTCAGTGGACTGAGGAAGGCTTCTGATGGTTCCATCGCTCCAATAATTGTAGGCTATCCCGTTTTCATCCCGAAGGTCGCCCTTTGTATTGAAGTTCACCGCTCCAACCCCCACGGCTATAAAAGGAGAAAGGAATCTGTCTGCCCTAAGTATGCCTGCAAAGTTGTATGTGGCATGCAGGTTAAAGTTAACGATGTCCGTACTGAAGTTCCTGCTTTCTTCTACCGAACGTTCTCTAGCACTCATCTTTCCGTAGGCAACATCAAACTTCAATCCGAATGACGGGCTGAAATTTTTGAGGACGCTGGCCTGAAAACCGTAGTTGTTAATGAGCGGATTGGTGTTTCCGTTGTTGTTGACCTCGCCAATATAATTGAAGACGCCTGCTCCTAAACCGATAACGGGCTTGAATATGGTGTTTTCTTTATTCCAAGCCTTTCGTTTTGCACGGGTAGAATCCTTAAGCGCTTTGACGGCTTCGGCATCGACCTCAGTCACCGCGGTCTCTTGAGCAGAGGCCCAAGGTCCGAATCCGGCCAAGAAAAGGAAGAATAAGATTCTCTTCAGCATTTTATCCTATTGATCGAAGAAGAAGTCGATAAGGTCGTGCAGCTTAGCCGCTGAGAAATCAAGTTGACCTTCAAAGAAGGCATCAATCGCCCAGGTGATCTCGTCTGCTGAGATGAACTTGTCGCCATTGCGGTCAACGATCGCGAATGCGCCAAGGTCTTTGACTTCTTGCTCTACCGTTGGTTTTTCCAACGAGTAGTAGTTGCCCACCACTGCTTTTTCCATGCTTGGATACGCTTCGTAAACGATGGCGTGGGCCACGGAATTGGTATCTGGCAGAACGATGAAATCAGGGTCGATGGTCAAACCATTGGCATCAACCATGGCCGAATCGGCTGAGGTCTCCTGATCGCGGTAATCGGGAACACCATCCTTATCTGTATCCAAAGGACATCCTGATGCATCGACCGCGGCTCCACCCGGTGTGTTCGAGCAAAGGTCTTCAATGTTTCGCACCCCATCTCCGTCTTCATCCTCATTGTCCATTCCAATGAAGTCGAAGGTATCGAAGGCCGAAGAGTCTGGTTTTTCTTTCTTGGCTGCAATGCTGTAGGCCAAGCCAACAGAGGTGTAGAGGAAGTGGTCGGTCTGTTTACCTTTCTTATATGCATCCAAATGGTCGCTCAGACTCCAGTAGTAGGTGGCGCTTATGTCTGCATGGAACTTGCGTCCGAATTTGTATCGCAGTCCAAGTCCGAAAGGAAATGCCAACGCACTGGTTTGAAGTTTGCTTCCATCAAAGGATTCTTTCACGTCCGTCTCGTACTTATTATCGATGTTGAGATCGGTGAATGTTCCAAGGTTCTCGGCTGTCTTGGGTCGGTCGGCAATGCGTCCATCATCCCAATAATAATAAGCGCGTCCTTCGGCATCTGCAAGGTCAGTGCGGTGGGTCATTTTAAAGATGTAACCAACTCCTCCGAAAAGGTATGGTGACCAGTTTGAAGCACGGTTGATGAAAAGGTTGTTGTCGAGGTAGACGTTTATCTTGAAATCGAGGTTCATCAACTCGGTTTCAATGTTTCGGTTCTCCGAAGCAATGGGCGAACGTTCTGTTTCTCCCAACCAACCATAGAGGAAGTTCAGCGAGAAACCAACAGCACTGAACGTTCGGTGTTCAACGCCTCCGTTGATGCCCCATTTGAAGTTGGTGGTATTATATAGGTTGATGTCATCGGAAATGTCGTCTCCCAACAGAGACATATTCCCACCACCCACATAGATAAAAGGTAATTTATTGTTGTAGAACGGAGGGCGTGGTTTCTTGATCTTTTCCTCCTTCGGTTCTTTTTCGGTCTTTTCCTTCTTTTCTTTTTTATCCTTCACGTCTTCAGCAGGCTCGTCCTGAGCGTAGGAGCCGAAGGAAATGGATAGAATAAGAAGTGAGAGTATAAGTCTAAGCTTCATCCAGTTGGTTTTACGCTTGTTGGGGTAGAATTATGATGCGCGTAAAAATAGAATAAATCTCCTAAATGTAACTTCATGTTCAAATAGAGAAAATCAGCACGGGCATGTTGAGAAACGGTTCAGAAATTAGGCTTGATGCTGTATCGGGAGTAGAATTCGGTGATGTGGCCTACGGCTTGATCTGCGGAATCGACCACTTTGAAGAGCTCGAGGTCGGGTGCACTGATGTTGCCGTGGCGGGCAAGCATGGTCGTCCGTATCCATTCGAGCAGGCCGTTCCAGTAGTCGGAATTGACAAGCACGATGGGAAAGCGGGCCACCTTTCCGGTCTGGATCAAGGTCAGTGCTTCGAACAGTTCGTCCAAGGTGCCGAAACCGCCTGGGAGCACCACAAAGCCCTGTGCATATTTTGTAAACATGAGTTTGCGCACGAAGAAGTAATCGAAGTTGATGAACTTGTCCATGTCGATGTAGGGATTGGAATGCTGTTCGAACGGAAGGTCGATGTTGAGCCCTACGGATTTACCATTGGCAAGCCGTGCCCCTTTGTTTCCTGCCTCCATGATGCCAGGACCTCCGCCTGTTATTATCCCGAAGCCGTGGAGGGCGAGTTTGTAGGCAATGTCCTGTGCCATCAGGTAATTGGGGTCGGTGGGTTCGGTGCGTGCCGACCCGAAGATGGAAACGCAGGGACCGATGCGGGCAAGTGTCTCAAATCCTTCGACAAACTCGGCCATGATCTTAAAGATCTGCCACGAGTTGTTGCTCTTTATCTCGTTCCAATCCTTGGAACTGAGGGCTTGTTCTATGCGACTGTCGTTTTCTTTTTCGTGTTCGGTCATGTGCCTGCTTTGGGCGGGCTAAGGTAGGGATGGTGGCGTGATACTTACCTAAACTGGTTGAAATCGAGTATCACTCTCCCAGTGCCTCCAACTCCCTTTTCAGATACTCGGAAGTTTGTCCTTTGCCAGAACGGGCCACTTGCAGCGGGGTGCCGATATCGAGAATGTATCCTCCCCTATCGCCGCCTTCGGGCCCAAGGTCTATAATGTGGTCGGCACTGCGGATGATGTCCATGTTGTGTTCTATTACCAGCACGGTATTGCCCCGGTCCACCAGGCGTTCCAACACTTCAAGCAGAATACGGATGTCTTCGAAGTGAAGGCCCGTGGTCGGTTCATCCAAAATGTAGAACGTTTGGCCTGTGTCGCGTTTCGAAAGTTCGGCAGCAAGCTTTATGCGCTGTGCCTCGCCCCCCGAAAGCGTGGTGCTGCTCTGGCCGAGCTTTATGTAGCCAAGGCCCACATCGTGAATGGTCTTTATCTTCTTCAGAATGGACGGAATGTTCTCGAAGAACTTCACAGCATCGTCAATGTTCATATCAAGCACATCCGATATCGACTTTCCCTTGTAGCGCACCTCCAGCGTTTCTCGGTTGTAGCGGTTGCCGTTGCACGATGGGCATTGGATGTGCACATCGGGCAGAAAGTTCATTTCTATGGTCTTAAGGCCCGCACCCTGACATTCTTCGCAGCGCCCGCCTTTTACGTTGAACGAGAATCGGCCGGGCTTATAGCCCCTTATCTGCGATTCGGGCACGCTGGCAAACAGGTTGCGGATGTCGGAGAACACATTGGTGTAGGTGGCCGGATTGGAACGTGGGGTGCGACCAATGGGGCTTTGGTCAATGCCTATCACCTTGTCAATGTATTCGAGGCCCGAAATGCTGCGATGAGGCATGGGCTCCTTCTCGGCTCTGAAGATGGCCTTGTTCAGGGCCGGATAAAGCGTTTCGTTGATGAGGGTCGACTTGCCGCTGCCCGAAACGCCCGTCACGCAGATGAAGGTTCCGAGCGGAAATTCAACGGATACATTCTTGAGGTTGTTGCCCGTGGCGCCACCAAGCCTCATGATGTGGCCGGTGCCCTTTCGGAAGCTCTTCTTGATCGGAATAAGCTTACTACCGTTGAGAAACCCAGCGGTGAGCGAATCAATTTCGCGAAGCTCTTTTGCCGAACCCTGCGCCACGATGCGACCGCCATGAATGCCGGCCTTGGGCCCAATGTCTATCACGTGGTCGGCAGCTTCCATCATGTCTTTGTCGTGTTCTACCACAATGACCGAGTTGCCAGAATCGCGCAGTTTCTTCAGCGCATCTATCAATCGCTGATTGTCGCGCTGATGAAGGCCAATGCTCGGCTCATCCAGAATGTAGAGCACGCCAACGAGCTGCGACCCGATCTGTGTGGCAAGCCGGATGCGCTGCGCCTCACCTCCCGAAAGCGAACGCGAAGGGCGGTCGAGCGAAAGGTAGTCCAGACCCACATCGAGCAGAAACTGTATCCGTGTCTGAATTTCTTTGATGATCTCGATGGCAATTGTCTGTTGCCGTTGATCTAAGGTTTCGGGCAGGGCATCGAACCAATGCTGCAACTCGCTCAGATCGAGGGCCGACACTTCGGCAATGTTCTTTTTGTTCAGTTTAAAATGAAGTGCCTCCATTTTAAGGCGTGTGCCTTTGCAACTTGGGCACGCAATGTGGCGGGTGAAACTCGAAGCCCACTTCTGCAATGCCGCGCTATCCGCTTCGTCATTCTGCCGTGCAATGAAATTCACGATGCCCTCGAACGAAAGCGCAAAGCTTTTGCCTGACGAATTGGTGTCCTTCACCTTATAAACTTCGCTGCTTCCGTATAGGATCACGTTCAACGCTTCTTCTGAAATGTCGGAGACCGGTGTCTTCAGGTTGAATTCGTGCCGCTGGCCAATGGCCTCCAATTGTCTGAAGATCCAATTATCCTTGAACTCACCGATGGGAATGATGGCGCCTTTGGCGATCGATAGTTTCGGGTTCGGAATGATCTTGTCGATGGAAATTTCGGCAACTGAACCTAGTCCGCTGCATTTGGTGCAGGCACCATAAGGCGAATTGAAAGAGAAAAAGTTCGGGGCCGGTTCATCGTAGGCAATGCCTGTGGTGGGGCACATCAGCATTCTGCTGAAGAACCTCGGTTTCGGCTCATCATCCACCAAGGCCATCATAGAACCCTTTCCTTGGGTCATGGCCGTCTCCACCGAATCGGAGAGTCGTTTGGTGCTTTTCTGATCGATAACCAAACGGTCAACAACGGTTTCAATGTCGTGCACCTTATAACGGTCAAGAGTTATATTCGCATCAAGGTCAATGATCTGGCCATCTACCCTCACTTTCTGAAAGCCCTGGCGCTTGATCTGAGCAAAAAGTTCCTTGTAATGTCCTTTTCGACCTTTGATGATGGGGGCCAGCAGTTGCAGTTTCTGCCCTTGGTAGTCGGTTTTCAGTATCCGGATGATCTCTTCGTCCGAATACTTCACCATCTTTTCTCCGGTGTTGTAGCTGTATGCCACTGACGCACGTGCAAACAGAAGCCTGAGCAGGTCATAGATCTCGGTAACGGTCCCTACTGTTGACCTCGGACTTCTATTGGTCGATTTCTGCTCAATGGAAATAACGGGGCTAAGCCCAGTGATGTTGTCCACATCGGGCCGTTCGAGCGAACCGAGGAATTGGCGCGCATAGGAGGCGAATGTTTCAATGTACCTGCGCTGCCCTTCGGCATAGATGGTGTCGAAGGCCAACGATGATTTTCCGCTGCCGCTCAGTCCAGTGATCACTACCAGCTTGTCGCGCGGAATCCTTACGTCAATGTTCTTGAGGTTATGAACGCGTGCTCCGTAAACCTCCAGAAAGTTATCGGTTTCCACTTCCTTCACCTCACTCATTTCCACCTACGGGTTTCAAAGAGTCGGGAGGTGAGTTGAGTAGCGCAGGCATCAGTTCGGCCTCGGTCGATCTGAAATCGCGATAGCCGGTTTTGGGTAAAAGTAACTCATACGATTTCCCGGTCTTGTTGGTCAGAAAGCTTTCTCTGAGCCACGGGTTGAATATCTTAAGGATCTTGTAGTTCGACCTGTGGTCCTTTGCAAATTTGGCAAGGTCCGTTATGCTGCTATCAACCTTCAGACTGACGGTCTGGTGAGGCGCATAAAGGTCCTTTTGACGATAATGGAACCCATATTTGGTCGGGTTTTCCATGATGGTCTTTGCGGCCAGCACTCTGAACACGTATCGACTGGTCTCTTCGTTCAGCAATAGGTCGTAATAATAACCGGCATCCTGCCGCTTCAGTTGTCGGTCCACTCCACCCATTCCCATGTTGTAGCTGGCTGCGGTAAGTGTCCAGTTTCCGTATCGGGCATACGCCTCTTTCAAATATTTACAGGCCGCCTCTGTTGAACGGGCAACGTGGTAACGCTCGTCAACCTCTTCGTTGATCTCCAGTCCGTAGCTTTTTCCAGTTGCCTCTAACATTTGCCAGAATCCGGTTGCACCCGATGGAGACACCAGATTCATCAGCCCGCTCTCTACCAGACACAGGTATTTGAAATCATCTGGAACGCCCTGCTTTTTCAATATCGGTTCTATAACGGGAAACCATTTGTTGGCGCGCTTGTGATAAAGCATGCTGTTCGATTGCCAATAGGTGTTTATCAGCAGTTCGCGGTCCATCCGTTCGCGCACATCTTCATCGTCTATCGGCACTTTCTCTCCGCAGAAGTTCAAATTATCGGGGATCACCACGCTATAGACCCGATAATCTTCGTTGAACTTATCCTGAAAATTCTCGTCCTCGGTCTTATGCTCATCGCTCGAATAGACGAACAACTCCACCACCACCAGAACGAACAATGCCGACCCGATAATGGTCAGCGCCTTTCGAAAATGAGCTTTTGCATGCATGGTGCTTATTTTTCTTTGGCCTTGTTCACTCTCGTAATTCCGAAAAGGAATCCGAAAAGGACAAGGAAATAAGTGAGGAAAAGCCCAAAATGAAGATACTCCCATTGTTCGATGAACTTGTCGATGATGACAAGAAAGATGACCGAAAGGAAGGAAAGTCCGAAAAACGTGAGTGCCACCTGTCTATCGCTCAAACCGAGGTAGGATAGATGATGTGTGGTATGATCCTTACCTCCAACAAATGGAGACTGTCCCTTCAATAGCCGGTTAATGGTCACGGTGGTTGTGTCAATTATGGGCACTATGAACACCAGTAACGCAACAATGAACTGTTTTGTTTGAATTCTGAAATTGATCTCGGCATGACCGTTCCATAGATAAAGAATACCGATGGCGGCAAGGAACACACCAAGGAACTGACTTCCCGTATCGCCCATGTACATTTTAGATGGGTTCCAATTGTAATATAGGAAACCCAAAAGTGCAGCCAACACCCCCAACATGGTGATGAAGTAGATACTCAACACTTCTCCTTTAGAGATAAGCATATAGATAACGGCCAGAATTACCGAAATGGATACGGTTGTGGTGATGCCATCCATGTTGTCGAGCATGTTGATGGAGTTCATCAGTCCAACAACCCAAAGCACGGTCAGCGGATAATCAATGAACGCCATGCCCGAAAGGTTGATGCTTGTTCCTGTTGCAATGAGGATGATAGCACTGCTGAACTGGGCAAAGAACTTTAGGAACGGTTTGGTGTTGTACGCATCATCGGCCAACCCGACCACAAAGCCCAACGAGCATGCCGACATCACGCCAAGGAATCGAACAATGTCGTTTATGTAAGTGACGGCTTCAAAAAGGATAGAATAACAGGCAATGGAGAAGAGAAAAAGGATGTAGAACGACAGTCCACCGAGTGCCGGCTTGGAAGTGGAGCTCCACCTGACCATCGATTCATTCTGATCCTTTACACCCAGTGTTCTTGAGAATTTCAGGAACAGCCCGTTTATGAGGAAGGAGAACAGTGTTGCACAGATCATGAAGGCGCTGTATACCCAAAGTACCTGTTCAGAGTCAAGTTTAAGCATTTCTCGGATGGCGTTGCCTACGTATATCGCGCAAATTTCGATTAAAATTTACTTACTAGCTCTTTAAATAATGGTGAAGTCTCGTCTTTGATCGAAAGAATGGGGTTATCAATGCCCCAATCGATGTTCAGGTCAGGGTCGTTCCATCTTATGCTTCCCTCCGATTCCTTGTTATACACTTGACTGCAATCGTAATAGAACAGGGTGTTGTCTTCCAAGGTTTTGAAACCATGAGTAAACCCGGGCGGAACCCAAAGCGCCAGGCTGTTCGATTCCGAAAGTTCGAGTTTGAAATGCTGGCCGTATGTTGCCGAATTCGTCCTAATATCGACCACAACATCCAGCACCGCCCCTTGCAACACTCTTATGAGTTTACCCTGTTCGAATGGAGGGTTTTGAAAATGAAGTCCTCTTACAACGCCTTTTTGCGATTTCGAAATATTGGTCTGCACAATTTCAATATCCAGCCCTTGCAACTCGAGCGAGTGCTTATTGAAACCTTCAAAAAAATATCCTCTTGGGTCGTGGAAGACCTTGGCCTCTATGATCAGTAATCCGCTAAGGCCTGTTTCAACTATTCTCATCAAGCGTTTCAATCGTATTTACCCTTGAACAGGCGGCTAAGGAATCCATCGCCACCCTT
>CAMCFW010000060.1 GCA_945874195.1 Chryseobacterium gleum | reverse complement strand
AAGAACTCAAGGTCACTTTTTGACGAAGCCGGATTCCGATGTCCGAACAACCATTCGTGATAACGCTTGTGTCCAGCATCCATGCCATGTGGAATGAGCTGAGCGGGATCTAGGAATGCTTGGAAATCATCCTCCAGCATATCGCAGATGATGGCAGGGGTGCTATAGGTCCAATCCAAGGGATAGGAGGCCTGCTTGTTGCCTGTGGCCTTCAGATACCACGAGGCGTTGCAATTCTGCCCAAGCCCGATCGATTCGAAGGATGCATGCCCCAGCCAATCGGCAATTTCGGTACTCATGTTCTTCGCATCCTGCAGATAGGCCGTCCGCTCGGCCTCAGAAACCGATGCTGAAGGATGCCACAATCGAAGAATGGCGTGGGCTGCCCGATTGAGTGTTGATTTCATTAACCTTGCGCCAAATTAAAGAAATGCAAATGACGCAGTGTGTCGAGATCAAGGAAAGTCCAGTTCATGGAAAAGGGGTGTTTGCGCTTCGCGATATTGAGGCAGGCGAAATTCTAGCTGTGAGCCACGTGACGCTGCTGCACCACAACGAAGAACTGCCTGAGCTCATTGCCACACTGGAATTTCCGTGGGATGACGAATATTACGCGCTATGCCTGAGCGATGTGGGGAGTTTTTTCAATCACGACAAAGTATTCAATGCCAAGGTCTTACATCATGATAAGGAAAGGCTTACTCAAACCTTTTGTGCAACCAGCAACATCAGGAAGGGCGAAGAGGTGATGATCTTCTACAACGAAGATTTTGAGGAGTTCGTGAACAATTAGAACTTCACCACTCGGAAGCTTGAAGTGTTCCCATCGTTGGTAAGTACCCGCACCATGTAAAGGCCGGATTCTCCTGTCAAACGGAGTTCAGCCAAGCTTGTATTGCTGCGTGATTCTGAGCTGATCATCCGCCCTTGCATGTCTGTTAGTTCAATGGTCAGATCGCTAGGCCTGTTCAATTGCACAGAAACCAGCTCGCTTGTAGGATTTGGATACACACTCACCTCAACAGATGCAGGTGCATCGGACACACCCACCGTCAACGAACAGTCTCCACTTCCCTCTACTGGGAACAGGGTGGTGCCGTTCACACTCATGCAATGAAGCTGTACTGCATAATTAGACACGTTAGCCCATGGTTCCATGAAGAGGCCGGTTTCGCAGCCTATCCCTTCAATCCATCTGAATTGATCGGCATAGACCACTCTTCGGCTCACACCACCAATTATTTCGGTACTCACTTGATTCACGAAGAAGTCCTGTAGCAGAAAATGCTCCTCAGTAGGAATGCCGACATAAACGTTATTCAGTGCTTGTCCTTGCTGCGCGGTAAAATCGTACAGGAGGTACTCATCGGTAGAATCGGCCGGAACGAAAAAGACCACGCTGTTCACTTCGCGAAGCGCTCCTTTATAGGTATCTCCGCAATAGAACACTTTTGTGTAATCGTTCCCAGAAATGGTGGTGTCTTCGCCATTAACGCAATAGTTGTCAACATTGATCAATTGTGAATCGGGTATGGGGTTCGGTGGATTAAAGGTGTAAGTGTAAAATGTGTTCACCCAAATGGCACCATCTGTTGGAAATGCAACCTGTGCCTGAGCGCTGAGAAGGAAAAGCCCAGAAATGAGGGGGAGTAGAAGTTTTTTCATATTTACGAAGGTAAAGCGAACAACCATTGATACGGTTAAAACCGGAAGTAAAAACTCGGCTTTACGATAAATCCAAGGGTGTTTGAATTTCCCAATTGGGTGACCCGCCAAGTGAAGTCGATGCGCGATATCTTGAGGATGTTCTCGATGCCGAAACCAAGCTCCACATAGGGTATCCGTGTGTTGCTCATTCCATCGGCCAGAATGTATTGTCCGTTCAGGTTATGAGCAGTAAGGCCTCCGTAGTAGAGTTTTCCGATGAGCACTTCGCGCAATTTCAGTTTGCGCACACCCGGAATAAGGTTGAAAAGCAGTCCGTTGAAGTGGTGTTCCAACTGCAACGAAACATACTTGTCGCTCACAAATTCCATGTGGTTCATCAGGTTGAACCCGTGGTCATCGTTGAACACAAGCGGATTGCCATCGGGAACGTGCAAGAGTTGATAGGGCAGATAACCATTAATGACCCCTCCTTCGGCCAACACGTTCAGATAGCCCCATTTATTGGCGTTCAACTGATATTCCAGCTTTAGTTTATAGTGCTGATAATTAAACTGCGAACCGAAAAGATCTTTGATGCCAACGGCCACTTCCAACGAGACCATCGGGTATTTTCGGAAGAAGAAAGGACCGTCAACCATATCGAAGGTGGCCGGAAGGTCCTTTTCGCCCCATGCGAAGCGAAGATTGAACTTGAATCCGCCCGTAGCATAGCCGTCCAAGTTCAGCGTGTCGCCTTCATACCTCATTCTGAACGGATTGCCAAGTGGACTGTACTTGTCTTTGAACAGCGAGATGCGCGAAGAAAGCCCCGTGAACCATTGCCGTTCCAAGTATCCGCTATAACTCTCCAACATGCTCCGTTTTTCGGCACCGCTTATGCGTACGAACGAGGTGAGAACATGATCCAACGGCAACATGTTCTGGCTACGGCCTTGCTGAAACAGGTCGTTGCGATAGGACACACCCACCACCCAGCGTTTGTTCAGCTTGGTTGGGAAGGCGAACGAGGCCTCGCCACCGCCCTTAAAGCGATTGTCGCCTATGCCATAGGCCAGATAACCTCCCAGTTTCACCTGATCGCTGAAACGCTCGTTTGTTCTGAATCCGAGCTTCACACGCGAGCCTTCGTATTGGTTGTAGCTGTAGAACGAGAACACGTTCCCCACATCGATGTGCCGGAAAGGCACCCAACCTTCGGCCAAAAGCTTCAGACCACCGATAAGCAATTTCCATTTCGGGTCGTGGTTCATGCGGTCAATCATCGACACCAAGTTCTGCTGCTCCGTGCTGAAGGTGTCGCGTCTGGCCTCGTTCCAGAAGGTTTCGTCCCGTACATGGGCACTATCCAGCACAATAACGGGGTCGATGGTAGAGTAGAAGCCCGCATTACGTGGCTCGTTCATCTTGATATTGCGGACCTCGGTGGTCTTTTTTCCGAAGAAACCGGTCATGTCCTGTGCGTTTTCGATCACCGTAAAATCGCCTATCACTCGGCTTTTGGTCAGAAACCATTGCTTGCTCCCAACGAGCGAATACTGCTGTTGTATCCAGTAATTCCGCACAAAATTGATGTTGGCCTCCACGCTGAATTCCAGGTTGACCAGCACCACGGCATAGCTCGATGTGTCGATGTACATATCGCCTGTAAAAGCTACATCGCTCTTGCCTTTGGGTTTGAAATAGATGTGGTGACAATTGAAACCATCGATGTTGTGAAAGCCCGAATCAAGCAGGAAATTGTAGTTCCGCTTATATAGGTCGTTGATGGGGCTCGGAAAGCTGCGGTCTAGGATCACCACGAAGTTGTCGTAGATGTTCGGGTCGATGTACATGTCCTGCACAAACTCCATGATCTTGGGCGCCTGAAAGAACTTGAAGGTTCGCTGCCCGTTGATGATCTTCTTTTTCGAGTAGGGCTTCTTCCGATAGAAATGCTGTTCGCTGCTTTCGGTGAGCAACATGGGCAGGTAATTCACGCCATCTTCGGTGGTATCGATGTTCGTCCACATGTAATCGAAGGGGCGGAGAAAGAGGTTCTTCTTGATCTTCTCGGTGAAATTGTTCAGGTCGAACTGCACGCGATGATACACCTCAAATTCATACGAATCCAAGGCTTCGGGCGTGTTCTTAGGCTTGTTGGCTATCACCTTGCGAAGGATCTTGAAGGCAGGATTTTCGCCCGGTCGCACATCCACCATGCCCAATTCGATCGAAGAAGGCTCCAATTGTATGTCGATCTCTTCGGTAACACCCCGGCTCACCGCAAGGCTCTGACTTCGGTAACCGATAAGCGACACGGTGAGCGAATCGAAGTTCCGGTTGGTCTCGATCATGAAATGCCCTACCGAATCGGCCAGAATTCCTACGGTGCTTTTCTGAAACACCACATTGGCAAAGGGGATGGGCAGGTTGGTCTGTGCATCGGTTACGCTGCCGAATATGCGGGTCTTTTGAGCCGATACGCCTAAGGTTGAAAGGAGGAATAAGCAGACCAGGAACGCGGACCTTGAGAAATACGGAACTGTGTTCATGGAGTGTTCAAGGTCAATTCCGCATATTTGCCGCAAGTTAGAAAACACGCGCGACAGCATTTCCATTGAACAGCCTGAACGGTCCTAAAAGTCATTTCGATTTCTCGGCACCAACGGTGATGGGCGCAAACCTGAACACCTGGCTTGGCATGCTGTGGCGTTACCGCAGGCAGTTGGAATGGCGCTTCATTCCCAAGTGTGTGGTCATCACCCTCATGATCCTGCTCTTCACACCGCTCATCTGGTGGGAACACGTGCGTTGGCATGGCAAGATCCGCAGCACCGAAGTGAAGGCACCTATCTTCATTCTCGGGCATCAGCGCAGTGGCACAACGTACTTGCATTACCTGCTTGGCCGCGATCCGCAATTCGCTTTCCTAAGCGTTAAGGAGAGTTTCATGCCTTGGTTGTATCTCTCGTTCGAGAAGTTGCTGCAGGGGATGTTGGGTGGCCGTGTGCCCGAAAAACGCCCCATGGACAACCTACGGCTAAGCGTGGATATGCCCACCGAACCAGAATATTCCATCGGAAACATGAGTTGGGCCAGCATGTTGCCCGGTTATTATTTTCCCAAGTTGATGCTTTGGTCCTTTCATCAGTTCGTGCTGTTCGATGACCCCAAGGCCAAGTTGGAATGGCAGAAGACCTTCAAATACTTTATGCAGAAGCTGAGCTTGAAATTCAATGGCAAGCAGCTCATCATCAAAGCGCCCGAGAACCTATCGAGGGTGGAGGCCATCCTAGAGGTGTTTCCAGACGCCAAGTTCATTCACATTTACCGCGATCCGTACCGAGTGTATTTCTCTACGGAAAAGTTGTATTCCATCACCTTGCCCATGGTGGCCTTACAACATTGGAGAAACGAGACGGTGTCCGATTTCATCGTGCATTCCTACAAGCAGATGTTCACGAAGTATTTCGATAGCCGAAAGTTGATACCGGAAGGAAACCTTGTGGAGATCAAGTATGAGCAATTCATCGGAAATGAAATGGAAACGCTTCGCGAAGCTTATCAAACACTTGGACTGGAGTTCGATTTGGCCGCACCGTTCATCAAAGCCGAAGTGAAAAGCTACGAAGGCTACCAGACCAACACCTACAACTACGACCCCGAACGGATGAAAGAGGTGCACGAGGCTTGGGCATCTATTTTCAAGGAGTTAGGTTATTCCTAGGTTCTTTTTGAAAGAGCTTTCCATCTCCTTTATCTCATCTTCGGAAAGCGCCTCATCCACATAGGCCCACACGAACTGCAACTGCCCATCGGTCTTGCTGACAATGACATTGAAACCCGGAGGGGAAGGGACTGGCGGGTAATGGTCCAAACGCACTACCCGGGCACCAAGAAATCCCTTGATCGGATACTTGTTCTCACCAAGGTCAGAATATCCGAAACTCGACATCTTTCCGTTCGAGGCAAGATCAACCATCCCTTCGTAAATGGCTAGCGGAATCCAACGAAGGACATCCATCAGGTCAGCATAACGGTCGGTGATGCGTGCTTTTATCTGCTGTCTCAATTGGCGGTCGATGGCCGAAACGGAACTGGCCGCGTCCGTAAGTTCGATCTTGCTTAGGCGGAAGTACACGTAGGATTGTTTGTTGGATACCAAGTGACCCGGGCTTACTTTTCGTCTTTGGTCGTGGGGAACCGAGAACCAGAGGTAAGGCGGTTCTTGGCCTCGTTTGCGCAGCGCTCTCTGCACACAATTGGCCACGGCTGCCATGTAGAAAGCACTTTTTCCGATGCGCGAACCCGCCTTCCATGCATTCGCTTCAATACGTTCTGTTTCCTCCTTGCCGAAATGCAAGGTTCTGAATTTCGGACCCGATCCTGGCTTCACATTCTTTCCTATCAATGTTCCAAGCTTTCCGCTGCTTCGCGAAAGCATGTAATAGGTCATGTAGGCCGCGTTGCCCAGTTGTTGCCAAATGGAAGATGGAACAGCTTCGGGAAACAGCGGTAGCCAAGCTCCATTGTTGGCCACTGCCTGCAGAAAATTGGTCATTCCCTGATGGTCGAACAACACATGATGCATGGAAATGACCACATGTTTAGAGCCATCGGTCAACGTACACAGGTCGATGAACACGAGGCCCGATCGGTTGTCGACCTTGCGGTTAAGAACCGTTTCATTGAACTCAGATGGCGACAGTCTTTCCAATTTCGCAATGCCAGGAACGGAGTGATCTGTTTGTTCCCATCGTGGGAGCATCGGCCAGCGATGGACAATCTTTAACCTGGAAACTTGCGCCAATGTCTCGTTTATCGAAAGCCGATGGGCAATTTGATCGAGGTCTGCAGACGGTTCCAATTCAAGATGGATCCGAGAGATGTTTCCAACCAACCCGTTCCGCAGCATTTTGCGGTCAACGAGTAGATGGAACTGATCGGAACCGGAAAGCGTGGGCAGCTTCATGACGCCTGGTTGGCCATGGCGCAAGAAACGAGGCTTGAAAGCGAACGTAGATGCTCGCCCGTAAGCTGATCGGACGGGATCTCTATGCCGAATTTCTCTTCTAGGTACATGACCAGTTCGACCACGCTCATCGAATCAATTCCGAATTCGGAGAACGGAAGCTGTGCATCCAATTTCACAGAACTGGCCAAGAACCGAGCGCTGAGGTAGGAGGAGAGTGCTTCTTGGATCTGATGTGCGGTATATGCCATGCGTGGCAAATTTAACCGATGTTATTCCGAGTAGAGCATCTTGAGCAGGGAACGGCCATGAACTTTACTTCTTCCCCGAACGAAAACGTTCAGATAAGCGGCACGGAAAGCATAGAGCAAAGCGCCATTTCCGATTCGGGCAATGCGTTCATTGATCCTGTTCTTCCGTTGTTCAGCTTCAGAGATCGCTCCATGGAAACTTCTGAACGGAGTAAAGCCCTCCAACTCTGTGCCTTTGCGCTCGAAGCTTCTGATGGCTTCGCTCATTTGGCTGAAGAACTCGATCTGTTCGTCCAGATATAGGCCATAGTCTTCCTTCTTCGGACGGGTCATCAGTCCAATGGCACTTTCGATGAAAAGCCGTTTCTGTGCCAGATTGCAGAACTCAAAATTATGTGCGTCTTCAGTTGCCTCTGCCCACACTCTGAACTCGGCCTGCAACGCTCGGTTGATGACCGAAAGCTTCTTCACCTTTTCGGCATACATGCGCACAAAGTCTGCATCATTCATGAAGCCACAGAGGAAAGGATGCGAGTAGACCCGCCAATAATAGATCGTGTCCCAAAGGAACTTGGTGGCAGCCACAGGGGTGTTTCCGAAGGTGTGATAGCCATTGATGAAGTAGCTCAATTGGTCTGGGAAACGCACTTCAAGCACCTCGTGGTTCAAGAGTTCTACCATGTCTGTACTCAATTTACCTTCCATGTCGGCCAAAATGAGGTTGCAGGTAAAGGTGTTCGTAATGGCAATGGTGTCTGAACCAGGGCTGTAGAACGGATCGGAGAAGATGCCCGCTTCGCCCACACAGGTCCATCGGTTTGCTGAGAACAACTGTGCAGAATTGTAGCTGTAGTTCTTGATCTTACGGAAATCGAGGGGTTGTTTTCCTTTCAGCTTTTGGGCAAGTTCGGGTTCATGTTCTTCAAGCCACTGAAAACTGGTGTCGTATGAACGTGAATAGGCGGCAAAATCGTGTATGTCGTTCTGGGTCACAATGCCGATGCTGGTATTGCCAGATGCCAACGGAATGAGCCATACCCAATAACCACGGCCCATGAGATGGTTGGTAGACAGGTAACGGTCTTCCACATTGCGCTGCTGCCAAGCTGTGTTTGAAGCAGGAACAAGCTCATTCACCGATAGTTGCCCTTCCCATCTGAACCATACCGAACTGGCCGTGTGCGGGCTTTCCTTCTTCAGTCCGAACTTGGTCTGCAGATACCTTCTTCGGCCCATGGCATCTATCACCCAATTGGCCGAAAGGCTTTCTGTCTGTCCGTTCAAACTATAACGCACTTGATGCTTTTCTGCGTTCTCCGCGAAAACGATGTCTTCCAACGAAGCCCCTTCGATCAACTGCACGCCTGCTTTCTGCGCCATTTGCCGAAGGTCGGTTTCGAAAGTGCCTCTGTCGAGCTGATAGGAAGGAACAGGGGAATACATGCTGGTTCCCAGTTCGGGACGTAGGTGGAATGGCAGTTTTCCACCTCCGTAGAAATAACGCAATCCGAGTTTTGGAAGCTGATGTTGCTTTAAATAGCTGCGCAGGCCAAGCACTTCTCCGAAGTAGTGCGCTCCTATCTCCACGGTCGATTCGCCCACCTTATGTGCTGCATCGGGCAATGGTCGGGTGGTCTTTTCGAGTACCGTTACTTGCAAATGGGGCCGTAGCCTTTTAAGCTGAAGCGAAAGGGTGAGTCCGGCCAGACCACCGCCACAGATGACCACGTGAAAATCGCTGCTTTCGGCTCTCATGAATGTGTCGGAATATAGTTCTCTTGAATGAGGTCGCTGGCAATTTTGGCCGACAACAGGCAAAGCGGAATGCCAGGTCCCGGATGGGCGGTGCCACCGCAGAAAAAGAGATTATTGAGCTGCGATGAGAAATTCGGATGGCGCAAAAAGGCCGAGAACATGCTGTTTGAACTGTTGCCGAAAACGGCACCGAAGGCGGCCCCTGTTTCAGAACTCACTTTGCGGGGGTCGAGGGTGTCTTCAAACACGATATGCGGGGCAATGTCGGTTTGCAGTATCCTGTTCAGCTTGGCAACCACCCGCTTGCGCGAAGCAGAGACCAGCTCGTCCCAATCCTGACCTGTATCGTGTGGCACCGAAATGAGCGCTGCCCAGTTCTCGTGTCCTGTTGGTGCATCTTTCGCATTCATCTTGCTGCTGATGGTGAGGTGAACCGTGGGGTCGTCATAGAGCGTTCCTTTGGTGAACAGGTGTTCGTATTCCAGCTTGGAATCGTTGGTCAGGAACATGTTGTGCAGGCCAAGTTGCGGAAAGCTTCGGTCCATTCCCCAATAGAACACGATGACCGAACTGGAACGCGGTTGTTCGATGGAACG
>CAMCFW010000059.1 GCA_945874195.1 Chryseobacterium gleum | reverse complement strand
TCTGCATCAGCCGATACCACTCGCAACATTGGCAAGCTGGTGAAGCAATATTTCGGTAATGAAGTGCCACAGGTAGTTTATGACGGAAATCCAGACCCTGCCACGTTCGGTGCTGATGGAAAAATACTTGGCGGAAGCAGAATCTGCGTGCGGAACAATGGAGACATCAAGTTCGGAAATCTCGATCTGAAAGAGGGATTCAAGAACGTTTCAACCGACCTGGCCCCACACGATTGCGAGCATTATGCTCAAAGTGGCGTTGTGCTGAATTAAGTTGCTCTCCGACCGGACAACACGGTCTTTTGCGTTTAAACTTACTTCTCGTATGAACTGAACTTGTTTCAGCATCTTTGTGGCGCACCATTTAACCGCCCCATGTCTGCAGGAACACCTTGGAAACGACTTGAAAAGAAGACCGGCTACGATGCCATTGTGATCGGGTCTGGTCTGGGTGCCATGACCTTCGGGGCCATCATGGCCAAGAAGGGAAAAAAGGTGCTGTTGCTCGAAAAGCACTACGTTGCCGGTGGATTTACCCACATTTTTAAGCGAAAGGACTACGAATGGGATGTGGGAATCCACTATGTGGGCGATGTGCACCATGAATTCACATTCATGCGTGTGCTGTTCGACCACATCAGCGATCACCAGCTTAAATGGCAGGAGATGGACGAGGTGTATGACCGCGTGGTCCTTGGTGAAAACGTGTATGACTTCAAAGCTGGAAAAGAAAATTTTCTAGAGATGCTCTATACTCGGTTTCCGGGCGAGGAAGACGCCATCGACAAGTACATTCAGCGTGTTTATCAGGCCGCTGGTCAGAACAAGAAGTTCTTTCAGGAACGGGCACTGCCCACGGTTCTGAGTAAGCTTTTTGGCCCGTTGATGACCAAAAAGTACTTCGAACTATCGGACCGAACAACCAAGGATGTGTTGGACGAAATAACCGACAACGTTGAGCTTAAGGCCGTGCTTGCCGGACAATATGGCGACCACGGCATGCCTCCGGGCGAAAGCAGTTTTGCGATTCAAGCCGTAGTGAACAAACACTACTGGAAAGGCGGTGCGTTCCCAATAGGCGGCTGTCAGCGCATTGCGGAAACCATCATTCCGGTGATTGAAGCAGCAGGCGGTGCTGTTGCCATTCGGGCGGGAGTTGAGAAGATCATTGTGAAGGACGGAAAGGCCACAGGTGTGTTGATGGAAGACGGTTCCATCTTGGAAGCACCCATGGTCGTGAGCGGTGCGGGCTATCTGACCACCATGGAAGGCATGCTCGATAAGGACGTGCAGAAAGCGATCGGTTTCAGCACCGAAAAATGTGTGGCGAGGTCGGTTTCGCACGTGTGCCTATACATCGGCCTGAAACACGACCTGCGCGATCTGGGCATCGGAAGCACCAACTATTGGGTGTATCCGCACAACGACCACGACCGAGGTGTGAAGGAATACATGGCCGATCCGAGCAAGCCGTTCCCTGTTACCTACATCTCTTTTCCATCACTCAAAGACCCCGAATGGGAAGAGCGCTATCCGGGCAAGAGCACCATTGAAATGATCACGCTTGCACCTTACGAATGGTTCGAGAAATGGGAAGATGAGCGATGGAAACACCGAGGCGATGAATATGAGGCCTACAAGGAACAATTCGCGCAACGGCTGTTGAAAGAACTCTACAAACAATTCCCGCAGTTGGAAGGCAAGATCGATTACTACGAACTTTCGACCCCACTTTCGACCAAGCATTTTGTGAATTATGCCAAAGGCGAGATCTACGGACTGGACCACTCCCCTGCCCGATTCCGCATGAAGGAGCTTCGACCCAAAACACCTATCAAAAACCTGTATCTCACGGGTCAGGATATTGTGACCGTGGGCATCGGTGGAGCGCTCATGAGCGGACTGCTCACCGCGGCCCATGTGACCAACGATTTCTGGATCACCAACCGCATTGTGGACAACGTGATGAAGCAGCGGGAGGCGAAAAAGAAAGAACCAATTTAATCCTCCGCCTCGTTCCTCGGCACCTCCTTTCAAAGGAGGAACGGGCGCCATCCCCCTTTTAAAGGGGGTGCCAAAGGCGGGGGATTTAGCATATTTGTCAAACGTTAAAACACCCCATGAAAAAGCTCATCCCCTTTTTGCTGATCGGCCTTGCTGCCTGCAATCAGAAACCGACCGACACCGCTCCCGAACCAACCGACAATGGAACATGGACCAAGACGATGGAATATGCCGTTGACCTCAATTCCGTGTTCCATCAGGACCTGAATGATGAGAACTTCTCGGACGTTTCGCCTCTGTCCACGCAACTCATTGCCGATGTGCTTTCGGGTAAATTGAAAGCCTACGACCGCTCTTCGGACCAAGTATTGTCTACCGAACAGGTGAAAGGATTGCTGCAATTCACCGACACCATCTGGTTTGAAGAGCCCGAAACAGGCGACAGGTCCATCGACATCCTTGAACGCGACTACACAAAGGAATTCTACGGTTTCACCTTCCGCGAACAGTGGAGTTACGATGCTGATGGCTCTGTGGTGGACCGAAAGATCCTCGGAATCGCCCCACGCATTCCAGTCTATTCCTCGCAGGGCGGTGAGCTACGTGGCTACACTTCTGCATTCTGGGTGAAATATGAATAGTGACAGTTAGGGGTCAGTTCATCGCCCAAACAATTATGGCATATCGGGCCGCCTTGCCAACGAACATCCAAAAGCCTGTGAGCCAAATATTCGTTCGGAAGAACCCGAGGGCAAGAACCAGCACGTCACCGATCAAGGGCACGATGCTTACCAGACCGAAAATGCTGCCGTATCGGTCAATCTTCGGCTTCCACTCCATCACCTTCTCCTGCTTCACGCGGAAATACTTCTCGATCCATTCCCATTTGGCGAGATGACCGATCCAATAGGTGGTCATTCCCCCAAGCCAGTTGCCAAGCGTGGCAACGGCAAAGGTCAGAAAGGGCGCTCCTCCGGCCAGAAGCATTCCAGCAAGAACAGCCTCCGAAGCAAACGGCACCACCGTGGCTGAGAGGAAACTCGACAGGAACAATCCCCAATAACCGTATTCGAGCCAATCCATGGGTGAAAGGTAGGTACACGCCATGGGATTGTTCTATTTTAGCCATTCATCTTCGACCAACGATGAAACGCTCCCATTTCTCCATTTTCTTTTTCGCCTTTTCCCTCTTCAGTTGCACCACCCCGAAATGGCCGATGCAGAATCGGTATCCTTTGGAGGTTCAGACCGCGTTGCAGGAGTTTCTGCCCAAGTTGGATGTTTCGCCTGATGACCCTGCGCTGCACGATGCGAACTTTGATTTCGGAACGGAATATTGCCCACAATTGAGCGACCCGTACTGGCTCATCCCATCAGAAGACCTGCCCGAAGGCGTTGATCCGCAGAAGTCAAACAATAATGTCAGTATCACCATTTTCAACCATCGGTTATTCCTCGCGTTTCGAACGGGTCCAACACATTTCGCTTCGAAGAAGACGGGCATGTACATCATGAGCACTACCGATGGCAAGCAGTGGCGCAAGGAAATGGAACTGTTCATAGGTCGCGATGTGCGCGAACCGTTCCTCATTCCGATCAACGGCAAGCTGCATTTCTACTGCTTCGGAGCGGGGAAGAAAATGACGGCCTTCGAACCCGAATTCATCGACCACTACACGTCTGACGGCAACGGAAATTGGACAGCACCGGAGAAGATCCTCACGCTGGGCGAAGTGCATTGGAGCATCAAGAATCGGAACGGAACCACTTACATGACCAGTTATTCGGGTTCGCACTATGAACTGAAAGGGCCATCGCAGGTGCGGATGTTCTTCAAGCAGACCGATGACGGGGTGAATTGGCGAACCATGAACGACACAGGCGCGGTCTATTTCGGTGGCGTGTCTGAAACCGCTTGGGAATTTGACCGCGACAAGAATCTTTGGGCGGTGACCAGATTGGAAGATGGCGACAACACCGGTTTCGGTTCGCACGTGGTCTTTGCCAAGTCTGGTGACCTCGGAAATTGGGAATTCCCAGACACGGCCGATGTACGGTCTTTCATGTCGCCAAACATGTTCCGCCATGGCGATGACCTGTACTTGATCGGCCGTAGGCAATTGGGCAAAAAGCCTTTCGGAAAGGTGAAACGAAGCAAGAAGATGTCGGCACAGCGAAAGGGGAATTGGGTCGGTTATTCGCTGACGCCCAAGACCACCGCGCTGTTCAAGATCAACCAGAAGACCCGCAAAGTGGAACACGTGATGGACATGCCCGGTGCTGGCGACACGGCCTTTCCGTCCATCATCCGACTGGACAAGCACCGCTTTCTGGTGGCGAACTACACCTCACCGATCAACCACCAAAAACGCGATTGGCTGATGGGCCAGTTGGGAAAAACGAAGATCTATTTGCAGGTGATCACGTTTGCTCCGTGTGGGAACTGACCGAATAGAACGCGAAGACCAATCAAATGAGGTATTGGTCGTTGTGTTCTCCCAACTTCGGTGCTGGGGCGAGTTGAGTTGAACCGAAAGCCGAAGGAAAACCACCTTGGAACAGCGGATGTTTTGCAGATTCTTGAACAGTTAGAACTGGCGAAAGGCACACATCTTCCCTTTCGAGTTTATCGACCCAGAATGACATGGGTTGTTTTGAGAATTCGGCAGCCACTTCATTGATCAATTCCACTTCCATCAACCTTCCGCCCCATTCGGGATGCCCCATCAGGTTGCAGAACTTCTGCCAGAATTTGGGCTCCAATGCGCCTAAGGCAACATGTCGGTCATCTGAGCATTTGTAGATGTTGTAGGACGCCAATCTGCCCGACAGATAACCGTTGCTTGTTCCGGTGTTCAACTCTTCCGCAACGCGCATCGTTTGCAGCACAGAAACGTTGTGTGTCATCGAAACATCCACGTGTTGGCCTTCGCCTGTCCGTTCACGGTGAAGCAGGGCCGAAGTTGCGGCATTCAATGCCATCATGCTTCCGCCCGCCACATCGGCCAATTGTGCAGCCGAAATGATCGGATTCCCATTTGAATCTCGCTGCGCGTCCAACATGCCCGAATAACTCAAGTAGTTGATGTCGTGGCCGGGTGTTGCTGCCATCTCGCCCGTTTGTCCGTAACCGGTAATGGACACGAGGATGATCTCCGGGTTCATTGCGCGAAGCGTTTCATAACCCAGCCCGAAGGCTTCCATCACGCCCGGGCGGAATTGCTCCATCACCACATCAGCCGTTTCCACCAACTTCAATATCGCATCTCTTCCATCATCCGAACGATAATCGACCGACAGGCTTTTCTTGCCTGCATTCAGGATGGAATAATACACCGAAACACCATCTTTCATGGGAGGATAGAAGCGAACAGGGTCGGGCGACTGCGGACTTTCTACCTTGATCACCTCCGCGCCCTGCTGTGCCATCCATAGCGTGGCCAATGGCCCGGGCAGGAGTTTTGTAAAGTCGAGGATACGGTAGCCTTTCAGGGGTTGATTCATAACCGTGAAAGTAGAAAATCGGGAAAAGGAAAAAAGTAAATCCTTTCTTTGAACTCGTTCTCAAATACTTCGCTTGAACCAGAAAATTCTTCTAGTCAGTCCGCCTTTCACCCAGCTGAACACGCCTTATCCGGCAACGGCATACCTGAAGGGTTTTCTGAACACGCAAGGCATTGAAAGCGTGCAAATGGACCTCGGGATCGAGACCATTCTCAGCCTGTTCTCGAAAGATGGCCTGAAGCAATTGTTTGCGGCCTCAAGCCATTACGGGAAAGATGCTTCGGAGAATGCGCAACGCATTTATGCGCTTCGCGAACGGTACATCAACACCATTGATGCCGTTATCAGCTTTCTGCAGGACAGCGACCCTACACTTTCTCATTTCATCTGCGAACGGAATTTCCTACCGGAGGCATCGAAGTTCGATGAAATGGAAGACCTGGAATGGGCCTTCGGAACAATGGGTATGCGTGATCAGGCGAGGCATTTGGCAACGCTCTATCTCGAAGACATCAGCGATTTTATCGTTGAACTCGTTGATCCGCTTTTCGGCTTCAGCCGCTATGCCGAGCGACTTGGAATTTCGGCCCGTTCCTTCGATGAACTTTATGCGGAACTGAATGCTGATGACAGTTTCATCACCGACCTCATGTTGTCCATTTTCAAAGAAAGGATCGCGTCTGAAAAGCCGACCTTGGTCTGTCTTTCGGTGCCGTTTCCTGGCAATCTATTTTCGGCATTCAAGTGCGGGCAATGGCTCAAAAGGCATCATCCGGAAATTAAAGTGGCCATGGGCGGTGGGTTTCCGAACACGGAATTACGATCACTTTCAGACGCACGTGTATTCGAATTCGTGGATTTCATCACCTTGGATGATGGCGAAACGCCTTTGATGGCACTACTTAATCACCTCGATGGTACTGTTGGAACCGACAACCTGAAACGCACGTTCGTTCTCATCGATGGAGAAGTAAAATATCTCAACGGTAGCACAAAGCTGGATATCAAACAGGAAAAGGTCGGAACACCCGATTACGCTGGATTGCCGCTAAAAAAGTACCTGTCCGTCATTCAGCTCACCAACCCGATGCACCGCCTTTGGAGCGATGGCCGTTGGAACAAACTGACCATGGCGCACGGCTGCTATTGGGGCAAATGCACCTTCTGCGACATCTCGTTGGATTACATCCGCAACTACGAAGGCTCTTCGGCCAAACTTACGGTTGACCGCATGGAACAGCTTATTGCCCAAACGGGCGAGCGCGGGTTCCATTTTGTGGACGAGGCCGCGCCTCCGGCCTTGATGAAGGCCATTGCGTTGGAAATTCTGCAACGCCAACTGGTGGTGACCTGGTGGGCCAACATCCGCTTCGAAAAGAGTTTCAACCGTGATCTTTGCCGATTGCTTTCGGCTTCGGGTTGCATTGCGGTTTCGGGTGGGTTGGAAGTGGCTTCGGACAGGCTTTTGAAGTTGATAGCTAAGGGAGTTTCGGTGGAGCAGGTGGCGCAGGTGACCGACAATTTCAACCGCGCTGGCATCATGGTGCACGCCTATCTGATGTACGGTTTTCCGACACAGACAGCACAAGAGACCGTGGATTCGTTGGAAGTTGTGCGGCAAATGTTTGAGCTGAACGTGCTGCAATCGGCCTTTTGGCATCGGTTTGCCATGACGGCCCACAGTCCGGTGGGGTTGAATCCAGAGCAATTCAAGGTCAGGATCTTGACGGAAGGAGTTGGAACATTTGCCAACAATGATCTGGAACACGAAGACCCGACCGGGGCCGACCACGACCAGTTCAGCGAAGGATTGAAAAAGTCGTTGTTCAACTACATGCATGGGGTTGGGTTCGACATGCAGTTGCAGGAATGGTTCGGGCATAAGATCCCGAAAACAAGCGTGAAACCGGAACTGATCGCCAGTTATTTGGCGAAGGAGGAGAACCGCAGCATTCGGGCCGAGCATGCCTTGGTTTGGGTGGGAGGCCCCGTGGTGTTTGACGTGGAGACCTTGGTGCTCAGCATTGAGGCGAAACGAGAAACGGTGCGTTTTGAGTGCGATGAACTGGAAGGAAAATGGCTGGAAACTGCCTTGAATGCGATGCGTGCTTCACGCGGTGAACCGTTCACGCTCCAGACCTTGAAACAGCACTTTGATGCCTTCGGGATGGATGATTTCGATCTGTTCTGGGAGGATGGTCTGGTGGATGAGCTGCGGGAGTTGGGGCTGCTGATGATCTGACGAGGCTGGATCGGAGTGCCGCGTTAGGGATTGAAGAGGAAATCCTTTCTGCCTTTTTCGCCAGAAAGATTTGGAGCCGAAAGCCCGACCCACGCTTTTGGGCGTGGGAAACGCCCAAAAGAAATTGCAAAAGACAATGTGGGCAAAAGGAGGTTTCTACCTTTGCGGCCATGTACTACAAAAACATTCTGGAGACGATAGGCAACACGCCTTTGGTCAAGTTAAATAAGGTCTGCAAGGACGTGCCATGCACGGTGCTGGCCAAGGTGGAAACGTTCAATCCCGGGCATTCGATCAAGGACCGGATGGCGTTGCAGATGATAGAGGATGCGGAAAAGGACGGGCGACTTAAACCAGGCGGAACCATCATTGAAGGGACTTCGGGCAACACGGGAATGGGTTTGGCATTGGCGGCCATTGTGAAGGGCTACCGCCTGATATGTACTATGCCCGATAAGCAGAGTAAGGAGAAGATGGACATGCTTCGTGCAATGGGCGCTGAAGTGGTGGTGACCCCCACGAACGTGGATGCGGACGACCCGCGATCATACTACTCGGTGGCAAGACGATTGAACAAGGAGATCCCGAATTCATACTATCCGAACCAGTACGACAATCCTAGCAATACGAAAGCCAATTATGAACAGACCGGTCCTGAGATCTGGGAACAGACCGAAGGGAAAGTGACGCACTTGGTGGTGGGCGTGGGAACCGGGGGAACAATTTCCGGAACGGGAAAATATCTGAAGGAGAAGAATCCGGCCATCAAGGTCTGGGGAATCGACACGTATGGTTCAACGCTGAAGGCGTATCATGAAACGGGCAAGATCGACCCGAACGAGATCTATTCGTATGTGACGGAAGGGATCGGTGAAGACATTATTCCGCTTTGCGTGGATTTCAGTGTCATTGACCTTTTTGAAAAAGTGGCTGACAAGGATGGAATGCTGATGACCCGCGAACTGGCAAAGAAAGAGGGCATTTTTGTTGGAAACAGTGCTGGTTGTGCCGTTCAAGGACTTCTTCAACTGAAGGATAAACTGAAGCCCACCGATGTGGTGGTGGTCATTTTTCACGACCACGGCAGCCGCTATGTGGGCAAGATATTCAACGATGACTGGATGCGCGACCGAGGTTTCTTGGACAAGGGGCGCATCAGCGTGGTGGAAGTTCACGGAGCTAAGCAACCGATACTGATGTCAGTGGAGGCAGACGCTTCGGTGAATGATGTGGTGAAACTGATAACGGAGAACGGAATTTCGCAATTGCCGGTGTTCGAAAATGGTAAGCCTGTCGGTTCCATCACAGAAGGGAAACTGTTCAACCACCTCTTCAACAAGCCCGAAGACCGCAATTGCAAGGTCCGCGACATCATGCAAGAGCCGTTTCCCGAAGTGAATGGAAATAAGAGCATTTCGGAGATCGCGGAGATGTTCGACAAGAAGACGCCCGCGGTGCTTTACAAGGACGGATCGGGCTCGTATCGTATCCTTACGAAGCACGACATCATCAAGGCGATCGCGGATTGACGTTAGTGGCCTC
>CAMCFW010000058.1 GCA_945874195.1 Chryseobacterium gleum | reverse complement strand
GGTCTATTATCAAGCACCGACCGGTTGTTCGGATTCGTGCATGGTGGATGTATATCAACTCGAAATTGCCGAAATAATCGGATTGGAGAATACTTACTGTTTCATTGATTCGACCATTTCGCTTATCGGACTTCCAACGGGAGGCGTTTTTTCAGGAAGCGGAATGACCGATACCATTTTCAATCCCATATTGGCAGGAGAAGGTATTCACGAGATTGCTTACGACCAGGGCAGTGCCGGCTGCGAAGTTCATGCCGACATCATGGTTTCAATCTCTTCGCCAATCTTAACAACAAAGGTCGGAGATAATGAAGCCATCTGTCTGGGCGAAGCCATAACCCTTGGGGTTGAAGCCACAGGCGGTGACGGCACTCCGTTTGACTATGAATGGGAGCCTGACGTCACTTGGTTTGGAACAGTTGAACTCTATCCCACGACCACCACTTCCTACCTGATCAGAACCACAGACGGTTGTTCCGAACCTGTCCTCGACACAGTGGATGTGTTCGTTTACCAACCATTCTCAGCCGTGTTCACCACGAGCGACACCTTATGCTATGGAAATACGGGTTTCGCCACTGTTCAAGGCATTCCAACTGCGTTCTATGGTTACGAATGGCATTCGTCACCACCCACTTTCACGAATACACTTTACGGGCCCGTGGCGACCACCTACCAGATCACCATCACGGAAATGGAAAGCGGGTGCGAACTGGATACGAGTGTGACAATCCCATTTTTCCCGAACGTCACGGCTTATTTCACCCCGAATCCGAACGGGCCATGCCTTTTGGAATCTGATCCTGTGGCCGAATTCATTGACCTGAGTCAGGGCGCAGCACGCGGAACGTGGGATTTTGGCGATGGAACAACGGCAGAATATGTTTACGGAGTTTACCCCACGCACGAGTATCCTGACACGGGAACCTACACCGTTACACTTTACGTGGAGAACGAATTAGGCACCTGCACTGATGAGTTTGAGTTCGATGTATGCGTGCAACCGGAGTTCAAACTATGGATTCCCAATGCGTTCACGCCCGATGGCGATGGACTGAACGACCTGTTCGAGATCGTCTCCTCAGGAATAGTTGAGTTCGAATTTGAGATAAGCAGCAGTTGGGGAACCAAGATATTCAAGATGCACTCCATAGAAGACCCATTTTGGGATGGAACTTATAAGGGCGAACCGGTTCAGCAAGACCGTTACCTCTATGAGGTCATTGCCAAAGGACGCCACCTTGGTGGAGTGAAATTCTTCAAAGGAAGCGGACACATCCATGTGATCAGGAGCCGCTGATCACTCCCGCTCCTTCGAATCCACAATAATCGTAACAGGCCCATCGTTCACCAGTTCCACATCCATCATGGCCCCGAAAATGCCACAGGCCACAGGTCGGTTGAGCAGGTGTGAAAGTGTTGTTTTGAACTGTTCGTACATCGGTTCGGCCTGTTCGGGGCGTGCGGCCTTAATGTAAGATGGTCGATTTCCTTTTTTGGTTGAAGCGTGCAACGTGAACTGCGAAACCACCATGGCCTCTCGTCCATTCTCTCCCAACGAAAGGTTCATCACGCCATCATCATCATTGAACAGGCGCATTCTCACGATCTTGCTGCAAAGCCACTCAATGTCATCCATGGTGTCGGCCGCTTCAATGCCCAACAGGATAAGCAGGCCGGTGCCTATGCTGCCGGTCACATGGTCGTCCACCGTCACGTTGGCCCTTTTCACACGTTGCAACACCGCTCTCATCCTGCAATTATAAACATGTTTTCCTGCCCACCCATGCTGAATGGCAATTGCATATTTTTGACCGATGTCCAAACCCGGTCCCGACCAACTTTCGCTGCCACTTACGCAATTCGCCATTGTGGACATCGAGACCACAGGGACCATTCACGATGGCAAGATCACCGAAATAGCCATCATCATCCATGATGGAACAAATGAAATAGAACGGTTCACCACGCTGCTCAATCCGCAGCGGCCCATCGACCGGTATGTGGTTAAACTGACAGGGATCACCGATCAGATGGTGGCCGATGCACCTTTGTTTGCAGAACATGCAGATCGCATCTTCGAAATGACACGGGATCGCGTTTTCGTGGCCCACAACGTTTCGTTCGACTATGGTTTTCTGAAAAAGGAATTCGCCCATCTGAATATCGATTTCAAACGCGAGATGCTCGACACCATCGACATCTGCCGAAGGATCATTCCCGGGCTGCCTTCTTATAGCCTCGGCAAACTTTGCAACACCTTGGGCATAGAAATGGACAGTCATCACCGCGCGTTGGACGATACCGCTGCAACCGCGCTCTTGTTCGAACGGCTGTTCCAGAAAGATCCCACAACGGTTTTCAGCCGCATAAAGCCCGACATGCCCGATGTGCGCATTCCACCCAACCTGCCTGCATCCGAACTCCAAAACCTGCCACATGGTGCGGGCATCTATTATTTCTATGATGGCGATGAGCAGATACTTTACGTAGGTAAAAGCACCAACATCAAAAAACGGGTGCTCAGCCATTTTCATCCGAAGGAAAAGAAAAAGTGGGCCGACCTTTGGAAAGCAGTGCATTCCATCTCGTTCGAGGAGACGGGAAGCGAACTGGTGGCACTGCTGCTCGAATCGCAGGAGATCAAGAAACTGCAACCGCCCATCAATCATTCGCAGAAACTGCCCTATTTCCCCTACGGCATATTCGAACATGCCGATGACAACGGCTATCTCAACCTTTCCATCAAACGGAAAAAGAACCTGGAGAACGAGCCATTGGTGGAGATAAGAAGCTATTTTGAAGGTAAACGATTGCTTCTTAAACAATCGAAGAAGCACGACCTCTGCCAGTGCCTTCTAGGTCTACATAGCCTCAACGGCAACTGTTTCCATCATCAGATAAAGAACTGTCAGGGCGCCAAAATGGGTCTGGAAACGCCAGAAGCCTACAACAGACGCGTCAATCTGGCCAAGTCCGGCTTGGGCATGACCATGAACAATACCCTGATCATCGGTCAGGGAAGGACTGAAGGCGAATATTCGTTGGTGCAGATCGAGGACGGCAGATACGTAGGCTACGGATTCATCGAAAAGGAAGAAACCAATCAACCGCTCGAACTTATCCTAGAACACATCAGAAGGCAGAATGACACGCCAGACACCCGTAAGATCATCGGAAGCTACCTTTCGAAGAACAGACAGGACAAGCTTATCGAATACAAAAAAAGTCCCGAACTGGGTCGGGACTTTTAACGTTCTCGGGCTTAAGGATCAATAGTTGCTGATGAATCTGTCGAGTTCGCTCACGCTGCTCGAGAACCAGAAGGCATCGTTCACCACAAAGTAGTTTCCCGGGTCGGCCACAAACTGATAGCCGAATTTGGCCAGGTCCAATTTTGTCGATTCAAAGCTCATAAGCTCCATCAGTTCGCGCATTTGAGCCGAGGTCACTCCATTCAACCGTATGCCCTGCTTGGCCACACGCAACTGATCCGAATCGAAGCTTTGTGCTTCTATGGTCCTTACCAATTGGCCAAACACTTCTGGACGCATTCCCTGCACTGGCGGAGTTCCGCAGAAACCGGGGCCTGAAGGCTGTGGATAATGGTCGTACGGGTCGTGAACGATGGCTCCAGGAAGATCCTCGCACTCATCCCAGTAGCTTGGACCCTCATGTGCCAACGGAGTGGAACCCACCTGCAGACCATGGCGCCCGAGGGTGGCAACCACATGCGATGCAACCGGCACTCGCACGTTTCCGGAGAACAATACTCCCTGATGGCCCCATGCAGTTGGCCGCAACACTTGCAGCGTATGGTTTCCTGGGGTCACGTGTTCAATGAACACGATGTTTCCGGCCGAAGAATAGGTTCTACCATCGAACACGATGATCGAATTGGGTCGGTGACCGTTCAACGAAATCTGGATCTGTGAGGCGGGTGGCAGTGCCATGGCCAACCCCAAACTCAACACACATGATAAGGAAGTAGTAATTGTTTTCATGACGTTTGGTTTTACGGTTCGAAGTGCTAAAACCAATTGGCGTGCCAAACCTATTTCATCGTCTTTCTGAACTCAATTTTCTATCTTTTTGAGAATATCCGTCAAGTACTTCTCAATACGGTCGGTATTGATAATGGCCAAACATGCGCAGGCCAAAAACGGTAATGCCGGCACCTTGTAGCGCACAATGGCCCCAATGACGGGAGTGACCAGACCGGTAAGCACAAGAATGATGAGCGCAAAGAACACCGCCACGTAAAATATGGGATGACCCAGCGCCTCTTTGCTGAACAACACCATGGTGAGCAACAGCAACAGGATGATAATTAGGTTTTCTGCACCCGAAAGGGCAATGAACGGAGAGCGTATCTCCCAAGGAAAAGGCCGAAAAAGTGCGTTCATAAGGGCTGTAGGCATGGCTTTCAAAATACTCGCCACACTTGGTTCCAACTTCGGAATTGCTATCGTACTGCCGGTCTTTCCGTAGTCAAGCAGAACGGTCAGTTGGTCCTTTCCATTCAGCAACACAAGTTCTTTGTTCAAAGTTCCGGCCTTGCGCCATTCGATGGCCCCGACTTCCGACAAGGGGACCAACTGTTTCTTAACATCCGAAAAAAGGAGTTTATCATAGTATTTAGGATAGATGTAAAGAGTGTCGCCCTGAAGGGTCTGCACATAGGTTCCGCCTTCGGCCAGTCGATAGAATTCTAGCTGCTTCTGTGCTAAACGATCAAGCGGGTCCTTCTCTGGAAATAAGTGGGCAGAAAGCAAAACTCCCACCCCGAGCAAAAGGTGAACACCTGTAAACACCATGGCCGGATGCAAACCAACGTATCGCCTGCATATCTGCCATGCAAACACCCCGGGAAGAATGGCCACCAACGCATAACTTTTTACCGTTATGAGCACACCCAAACTGAGCAAGATCAGCACCGAACGACCTACATCCACCCCCTTTTCTGATAATCCTTGAATAGTATAAAGCAGCATTCCCAGACCAAAAAGAAGCAACGGTTCCTTTAACACCCCCGAGGCCCAGAACATCATTCCGGGCATGAGGAAAACCGCTATGAAGAACCACTTTTCCTTGGCCGGTGCCATTTGCCTTAGGAAGTGCAAGATCCCTGTAAGACCCACCAGAGCCAGAAAGTTGGCCACCACACTATGCACGTTATAGTATCCCAAGGAGAACAACCGTACGAAGGCATTGAAACGGATGATGGTATGCGTGTCGTTGGCAATGCTGCTTCCATACGGGCGGTACCAATGATTCATCCGGTCGTAATACTGCTCAAAATAGGCCGTATCATTCCCTATGCCGAGAAGCATCTTCACATAATCCATCGGATGTTCTCGCAGCGCAGAATACATCACCATCGCATCATCATAATACTTCCAGATGTCGGCCGTACTTCTGTCGGTGTAGTAATAGGTATAGACGAGGTAAAGCAGAAAACCGCTCAGCACTTTCAGCACGAATACGCCTTGGAACCACCGCACCGGAATGTTCCCGATGCGAAAGAACTTCATCTTTGAAATGAAGACCAGGAACAGGGCCATATAACCCAACGTGAGCGCTATTCCGCTTAGCATAGACATGTTTCAAATGTAACGTCAGTAGGAAAACTTTGAATCCCGAATATTGAACTTTGAATGCTCTTCGTGTTGATAACTCAAGAATAACCTCGCTAGGCGGTTCGCTACTTTTGTGGCTCATATCAATCACCGATTTCATTTGCCATGTCCAAGGCCACGACCAACCCATTGACCACCGTTGAAACTGCACAGAAGCTTGGGCTTCTTCCAGAGGAATTTGAAAAGATAAAAGGCATTCTTGGCCGCACTCCGAACTTCACCGAACTGAGCATTTTCTCGGTTATGTGGAGCGAACATTGCAGCTACAAGAACTCGATCACCTGGCTTAAAACGCTTCCGCGCAAAGGCTCGAAAATGTTGGTGGAAGCAGGTGCCGAAAATGCCGGACTCGTGGATATTGGCGATGGATTGGCCTGTGCCTTCAAGATCGAATCGCACAACCACCCTTCCGCCCTAGAACCATACCAAGGCGCGGCAACAGGTGTTGGTGGAATAAACCGCGACATCTTCACAATGGGCGCTCGACCCATTGCCCAATTGAACTCGTTGAGATTCGGAGATCCGGACCTTGACAGGACCAAATGGTTGGTGAAAGGCGTGGTGAAAGGCATTGGCGATTACGGTAACGCATTCGGCATTCCAACTGTCGGTGGCGAGGTCTTCTTTGACGAATGCTACAACCAGAATCCTTTGGTCAACGCCATGTCGGTCGGGATCCTCGAAGTCGGAAAAATGATTTCGGCCACTTCGCACGGAGTTGGAAACCCTGTTTTCATTGTGGGTTCATCAACTGGGAAAGACGGAATTCACGGGGCTGCATTTGCCAGTAAGGACATTACCGAAGAAAGCGCAGGAGACCTTCCTGCCGTTCAGGTCGGTGATCCTTTTCAAGAAAAACTGCTATTGGAAGCTTCATTGGAAGTAATAGGAACCGGTGCCGTGATCGGCATGCAGGACATGGGCGCAGCGGGCATCACGTGCTCGACTTCCGAAATGAGTGAAAAAGGCGGTCACGGAATGGACATCTGGCTGGACCGGGTTCCGACCCGACAGGACAACATGCTCGGCTGGGAGATACTTCTGAGCGAATCTCAGGAACGCATGCTGATCGTGGTCGAAAAAGGGCGCGAAGATGACGTGTTGGCCGTTTTCGATAAGTGGGACCTGAATTGCGTTCAGATCGGTGTGGTGACCGAAGGCGGAAAACTGCGCTATTTCATGAAAGGTGAACTCGAAGCTGAAATTCCGGCTTGGGACCTTGTGCTTGGTGGCGGAGCTCCGATCTACGAACGTGAATACAAGGAGCCGGCCTATTTTGCTGAATATCAGAAATTCAATATCAACCAATTGGCCGAGCCCGAAAACATCAAGGAAGCCGCTTGGCACCTGATCGGTCAATTGAACATTGCATCCAAAAATTGGGTGACTGAACAATACGACAGCATGGTGGGAACCATCAACATGAGCACGAATGCCCCTTCGGATGCGGCTGTTGTGAACCTCAAAGGGAGCAACCGCGCCCTGGCCATGACGGTCGATTGCAACTCGCGCTACGTGAATGCCGATCCTGAAAAGGGAACACAGATCGCAGTGGCCGAAGCTGCTCGGAATCTCGTCTGCACAGGTGCTGAACCAACTGCCATCACCAATTGCCTCAACTTCGGAAATCCATATTCGCCAGAAGTTTATTGGCAGTTCGTAGGGGCAATAAAAGGAATGGGCGCTGCGTGCCGCAAATTCGACACACCTGTAACGGGCGGAAACGTCAGTTTTTACAACCATTCGGTTTTCAAGGACAAGACAGTTCCGGTTTTCCCAACTCCAACCATTGGAATGGTCGGGCTGTTGAACGATAAGGCGGACCGCATGACCCTGAATTTCAAGAACACTGGCGACCTGATATATTTGGTCGGAACATCAAGGAATGATGTGAATTCGTCTGAATACCTATACAGCTACCGAGGTGTGAAAGGTTCGCCAGCCCCGTTCCTTGATCTGGATGAAGAATTCGCTTTCCAACAACAGATCCTTGGACTTATCAAAGAACGGGCTGTCGCGTCTGTTCATGATGTTTCGGATGGAGGACTTTTCATCGCGGTTCTCGAATCGGCAATGCCCAACGGATTCGGATTTGACATTGAAACCGATTCGGATATCAGAAAGGATGCATTCCTATTCGGAGAAAGTCAGAGCCGCGCAGTGGTTTCCGTTTCTCCAGCGGATCAGGAACGGTTCGTAGAACTGATGTCAGCTTCAGAGATGGATTATTCGCTGCTCGGAACTGTGACATCCAACGACCTCATGACCGTGGATTCTGAGAACCTTGGAAGCGTGAGCGAGGCCAAAAAACGTTACCACTCGGCACTTTCCACCAAAATGTCAGCCTGATCAATCGCGAGCATTTGATCCAGCAAACCACCGATCCTCTTGCAAGCTATGGATGAAACGTTATTTTTGAACGTTGATCCGATCGACCGAACAAAAACTAAAACCTAAATTCATGAGCCGTCCACTTCCTTTAGACATGATGTACCGCTGGGAACGCGAGTCCCCAGACCTCGTTTACATGCGCCAACCGATCAACGGAAAATGGCACGAATGGACTTGGAAAGAGACAGGTCAGGAGGTGCGGAAAATGGCCGCATACCTGAAATCGTTGAACTACGAACCTGGCACCAAGATCGCGGTCATATCTAAGAACTGCGCCCATTGGATCATCTCCGACCTTGCCATTCAGATGGCAGGATATTGTGGTGTGCCGATGTATCCGAATCTGAACGATGAAACGGTTCGTCAGATCCTGACCCACAGCGAGGCCAAATTGCTTTTCGTTGGAAAACTGGACGATTGGGCATCCATGCGTCCCGGGGTTCCGGATGGCGTAAAGTGCATCGCATTCCCGTTCTACACGGAACCTGGGTACGATGAATGGTACAGCCTGGTGAAGAATGTTGAGCCGATCAAGGAGAACGTTCAGCGCGACCCTAAAGATATGGCTACCATCATTTACACTTCGGGCACCACGGGTATGCCAAAGGGCGTAATGCACAAGTTCCACAACTTCGGTTGGGCGGCCGAAAAGGCCATGGAAGAACTTCAACTGAAACCGCATACTCAGAAATTCTTCTCATACCTCCCACTCTGCCACATTGCCGAACGACTATTGGTTGAAATGGGCAGTATCTACACCGGAAGCCAGGTCTCGTTTGCCGAATCGCTCGACACGTTCGCAGCCAATCTGGCCGAAACAAAACCGACCGTTTTCCTTGGTGTTCCGCGCATTTGGTCCAAGTTCCAACAAGGAATTCTGGCCAAAATGCAACAGAAGAAGCTCAACATTTTCCTCAAGATCCCGATTCTGAATGGTATCGTTAAGAAGAAGATCAAGACCGGATTGGGACTGATCGATGCCGAAAACACCTTCACGGGCGCTGCACCTACTCCAGCTTCACTCATCGAATGGTTCGCCAAATTGGACATCAATATTCAAGAAGCATACGCCATGACTGAGAATTGCTGCTACAGCCACGTGACGCGCAACAACGCCATCAAAGTGGGGTATGTCGGTCAACCACTTCCCGATTGCGAAGTGAAACTGAGCGATGTGAAAGAGATTCTAGTGAAGCACGAAGCGCTGATGGACGGTTATTACAAGGAGCCGCAAATGACCGCTGAAACCATGGTCAACGGTTGGCTTCACACAGGCGATGAAGGCTACATTGACGATCAGGGATTCTTGAAGATCACGGGTCGCGTAAAGGATCTTTTCAAAACATCGAAAGGAAAGTATGTGGCCCCATCTCCCATCGAAATGAACATTTCGG
>CAMCFW010000057.1 GCA_945874195.1 Chryseobacterium gleum | reverse complement strand
GCGATCCGCTCCATGAGAAAACCATTCTTCGCACCGCCTCCAGTGGCCAACACCCGCCCGTTCGCAGCTTTCGCATTGATCACCGAGCTGATCTGTATGGCCGCATGTTCCGTCACCGTTCGTAGCTTGTTTTCCAACGGAACGTCAGCCCCTTCCACCATCGGCCAGAACGCCTGCTCCAACCATTCACGCGCCAGCGATGGTCGTTTACCTTCCTTATATATGGAGAGGTCATTGAGTCTCTGAAGCAATTCAACGTTCAACGTTCCCGCCCGCGCCATTCCGCCATTCTCATCAAACGGTTTTCCAACGGTCAGGGCCAACGGATTCAGGGCAATATTCACCGGACAAACATCAAACGCCCGCCTTTCGCCACCTTCCCGAAAACTGATGTTCGAAAAGCCGCCAAGGTTCAAACACGCCTCGTAATCCGCAAAAAGCAGCTCATCGCCAATGGGCACCAAAGGCGCGCCTTGTCCGCCAAGCGAAACATCCAACGACCGGAAATCCGAAACCGTGGTCAGGCCGGTCAGCTTCGCAATTTCCTCACCACTGCCTATCTGAAGCGTATATCGTTTGGAAGGATCATGGAACACTGTATGCCCATGCGAACACACCAGGTCGGGCTTCGTCAGTTTGTTCCTATCCATGAAGCCGTTCACCTGTTCGGCCGCGTACTTCCCGAATGCCGAGCTTAGCCGTGTCAGTTTGTCCGCAGAAAGCTGATGCGCGGTCGAAAGAGCCTTGTGCCATTCATCGCTATACGGAATACAATCGGCCGCAATTATTCTGAAATCCCACTTCCCATCGAACCTGAATTCAGCCAGACAGATATCCAACCCATCAAGCGAAGTCCCCGACATGATCCCGATGGCCGATACCTTCATCTCATTCATCCTCGCCATAAATGTACACGTTCGATCAAACCCACATTAGTCCTTGTCTCTTATCTCTCATCTGACATCTGACTTCTCGTAAACAACTACATTTGCCACAAACCCAAGCACCATTTCACGATGACAATTCAGCTGAACGAAGAACACCTGATGATACAGAAGGCCGCGCGCGACTTCGCACAGACCGAACTACTTCCAGGCGTCATTGAGCGCGACAGCAAAATGGAATTCCCCCACGAACAGATCAAGAAAATGGGCGAGCTCGGGTTCCTCGGCCTCATGGTCGATCCAAAATATGGCGGCAGCGGAATGGACACCATTTCTTACGTGTTGGCCATGGAGGAGATATCAAAGATCGACAACTCAGCCTCCGTCTGCATGAGCGTCTGCAATTCCCTCGTCAACTGGGGATTGGAGAAATACGGCACCGAAGCGCAGAAGCAGAAATACCTCGTGCCGCTTGCCAAAGGCGAAAAGATCGGAGCCTTCGCACTCTCCGAACCGGAGGCCGGATCCGATGCCACTTCGCAGTCAACAACCGCCATCGACATGGGCGATCATTACCTCCTCAACGGAACCAAGAATTGGATCACCAATGGCGGAACCGCTTCAACCTACCTCGTCATTGCCCAGACCAATGCCGAACTCGGCCACAAGGGCATCAACGTCCTCATCGTGGAGAAGGGAATGCCCGGATTCACCATCGGAGCCAAGGAAGACAAGCTCGGCATCCGTTCGTCCGACACCCATTCGCTCATGTTCCAAGACGTCAAAGTACCCAAGGAAAATAGGATAGGAGAAGACGGTTTCGGCTTCAAGTTCGCCATGATGACCCTCTCCGGAGGTCGCATCGGCATCGCATCGCAGGCACTCGGCATCGCAAGCGGAGCCTACGAACTCTCCCTCGCTTATTCTAAAGAGCGCAAAGCCTTCGGAAAGACCATCAACCAGCACCAGATCATCCAGTTCAAATTGGCCGACATGGCCACCAACATCGAAGCCGCCCGATTGCTCATCTACAAGTCCGCGTGGCACAAGGATCAGGGAATGAACTACGATGTATCCAGTTCAATGGCCAAACTATATGCGTCAAAAGTGGCCATGGAAACCACCGTTGAAGCCGTTCAGGTCCATGGTGGCTACGGCTACGTCAAGGAATACCACGTGGAACGCCTCATGCGCGATGCCAAGATCACACAGATCTACGAAGGCACATCCGAAGTCCAGAAGATCGTCATCTCAAGGGCCGTCACCAAAGATTGAAAAGGACCAAGACAGGTCGTTTTAGTTACTAGCGTTACTGCAATCCCATGCTTGGCATGGCCGGTCCTTCAGCATCCTTAGGCGTTTCGGTCCCATCGAACGAATACATCCGGCCCTTCGTTCTGCTTAGCACAGTTCCTTGGGCATCAAGCACCAACGACACCGTCCGTTCGCCCTTCTCCATTTCTATGCTGTATTCCTCGGGCACCTTTTTCCGTATCACCGAAACCACCTTATACTTCGCATATTTCTCGCCCACCAGAACCCGCACCGCCTCAGGTGCATCTTCCAATAGCATCTTCTCCTGCGCCTCGCACTCCGAAAAACCTCCAAGCAACACCATCAACAAAACCACAACACTCATCATCCGTTTCATATTTTCCCCATTCTTTAATTTCTAACACCTAAAACCCAGCACCTAAAACCCAACACCTAAAACCTAATAAAACCTAGTATTCCAATAAAAACGCTGCCGCCTCCTCCAATCGGTTCCCTCGCGAACCTTTGATCAGGACTGTCTCGTGCTCAAATGGGTGATCGTGTAACCAGACGTTCAATGCGTCCACATTCGCAAAGAAATGGAACGGGAATGCGTCCTCGAAGGCAAGGAACTCGCTTCCCACCAGGCACACCGCGTTCAGTTTAAGTGTCTTTAACCGTTCACAGATGACCCTGTGTTCTTCCGCACTCGTGGGTCCAACCTCAAGCATTTCACCAAGGATCACCGAATGCCTCCCCGATTCCGAACTCACCAGATTCGTGATCGCCACCTCCATGCTGCTCGGATTGGCATTGTAAGCATCCAGAATGAACGTGTTCGAACCCTTCACCCTCACCTCCGATCGGTTGTTCGAAGGCTCATACCCTGAAATTCCGGTGGCAATTTCCTCATCCCTAAGCCCGAACACGATCCCTGTCGCAACGGCCGCCATGATGTTCGGAAGGTTATACGTTCCAGTAAGATTCGTCTTCACCACCGGAGCATCATCAATGGCCCGTGCATCAGTTTTACGCTTCCACTGCACCGCAACAAAATTCCCATCCCTCACAATTCGTCCCTGAACATCATCCGTTGGCAACGCACCATAGTGAAACGCTTCGTCCCCCTTCGTGTTATCCATCAATAGCTTGTCGCAACTATGCACCAGTAGCTTGCCGCCATGCATCCTCACATGGTCAAAGAGTTCGGTCTTGGTCTTAAGCACACCTTCCAATCCGCCCATGGTTTCCAAATGCGCCTTACCTATGTTGGTTATCAACGCATGGTTCGGGTCGGCAATGTCGCAGAGTTCCTTGATATCACCTTGGGCACTCGCACCCATTTCTATAATGGCAACCTCATGTTCCGGCCGCAATCTGAACAACGTCAAGGGAACACCTATATGGTTGTTGAAATTCCCATCCGTTGCAAGCACCTTGAACTTTTGTATCAGAACAGACCGCATCAGTTCCTTGGTGGTCGTCTTCCCGTTCGAACCCGTGATTCCAATTACTGGAATTTCAAACTGATGACGGTGATAGGAGGAAAGCTCCTGTAGTGTCTTCAGCCCACTCTCAACCTTGATCAGTCCCTTCGTTTCCGGTAGCGATGCGTCATCGGCAATTGCATAGGCCGCACCCTTCTGAAGCGACTCGATGGCAAATGTGTTTCCGTCAAACGTATCTCCCTTCAACGAAACGTAGATACAGCCTTCCGTGATCTTCCTGCTGTCGGTACAGATCACTGGATGCTTTTGATAAAGGGCGTAAAGTGCAGCTATCTCCATGCCTGAAAAATAAAAAACCCCGTGCCATCATGGCACTGGGTTCATTTTCATTTATCAGACCTTTATTACTCCATTACTTGGGTTCCCACACGCGTCATGGCGCAACGGAAACCAATGTCATCTGTCGACTGTTTTGCATCCAGAAATCTTCTGGTTCCAGGAACCAACCAGTATGCTCTGTCTTTCCAAGATCCGCCTTTGAATACATGCGCTTCATCATTGATCAACGATGTGGCGCTCCACTCATACATTCGCTTGTTGGCCTTCTCTCCACCCGTGTTATACTCATCGTTCGAGTAGTAGATGGATGAAGCGTAATCACCATCCAAGAAGTTGATGTTGTCAGACTTTTTGTAATTCCTTCGTTGAGTGTTCTCTTCTTCTGTAACATCCCTCCAAATGATTCGTCCCAAACTGTCCTTTTCGGCAATTTCACCTTCTTCTTCTCTTAATTGAGTTTTGAATACGTTACCACGGAAAGCTCGGAAGTCATCATCGTCTTCCATGCTCAACGGTCGGTAAACGTCCTTTACCCACTCGCTTACGTTGCCTGCCATACAATAAAGACCATAGTCATTTGGCCAGTAAGAAGAAACATCGGTTGGAATGTCGGCCCTATCGTTCAGGTAACCGGCAGCACCCATGTTATCACCCTTTCCCCGTTTGAAGTTGGCCATCATTTCACCTTTGAACTGGTCATCTGCATTTCTCATATACGCACCGTTCCACGGATAAAGTCTTCTCTCGGTCACACGCTCAAAAACGGTGTTTCCAATAAGGCCAAGAGCAGCGAATTCCCATTCAGCTTCTGTCGGAAGACGATAGCGCGGAAGAAGGATTCCATCTTCGATTCGAACTTTTCTGGTATCCTTATTCGGGTCAAGGTCAATAAGGTCTGAACGGACAAGTCCTTCATATTGACCGGCCAAATAAGCATCGGTATTGAAGTTGTCTTCATCGACCTGATTAGGATTTGTTCTTAGAATCCCTTCGCGAATTAGAATGCTTTCATTCACACGGTCGGTTCTCCAAGCGCAATAATCAGTTGCTTGAAGCCAGTTTACACCCACAACCGGATAGTAGTTGTATGCTGGGTGTCTAAGGTACAATTCAACGTATGGCTCGTTGAAGCCGAGTTTACTTCTCCAAACCAATGTGTCTGGCAACGCACGCTTGTAAACTTCCGGATAAGAGGCATAAAACACGCGCGATATCCAGTACAGGTATTCGCGATAATCCACGTTGGTCACCTCTGTTTCATCCATATAGAATGAAGAAACAGTTGCTCTTCTAGGAATATTGTCCCAATCGTGACGAACGTCTTGTTCAACCCGTCCCATGGTGAACGTACCGCCTTCTATGAAAACAAGTCCGGGACCGGTCTCTTGACCTTCCCAAGGTGTCACTTCAAATCCACCGTTCTTTGGGTCGTTGTTGTTCCAACCGGTGGTGTTTGATCTATCTTTCTGACAGGAACTAAGCAGCAAGGCAATGCAAGCAAACATGCCTAAGATTTTGAAACTCTGGATCTTTAATGTCTTCATGACTAAGGTGTTTCGAAACATGCGTTGAACGTAAGAACGGAGATTGAGTTACGTTTATTGTATCAGAACGATGGACAATCGATGGCTCTGAATTTTTTCTTCGGCTTCTTGCATCCGAATTGCAATCCTAAGGACATCTCGTGCGAACCTGCCGTGTTGTTGGTCAGTGACGATACAGTCACGTCATAACTGTAACCAAATTTAAAGGCTCCTTGCTGAAATCCGAGCATTACAATGAATGCATCAGGGTTGTTAAAGCTTTGTCTGAACCAGATACCACCAACGATGAATCCTTTAGAAAGGTAGAATCCATAGTTGAGTTGCTGAAAATCCTGCTGGTGTTGGTAAAGGATGTTTGGCGAGAGGTTCCACTTCTTGTCCTGTTCCCGTCTCTTTCCAAAATAGATGTTCACACCGGCATGACCTGTGAATTTGATCGGAAGTTTACTGAAACCAGCAAATCCTTCATCTGGTTGGGTAAGGTGATGGGCGGCAAATCCAACAAAGAAATTCTCGGTATAACCGATAATGCCTGTAGAGAAGTCGGCAAATATCCTGCTTGTGTTTGGCTTTATCTCGTTGGTCTCATACACGAACCCGTAACGCGGGTCGATCATATCACCGAATGTCAATTTATCCCAATCGATGCTTCGTTGAACCAACGTGGCCTGCGCCCCGATCCTCAAGGAGAACTTCCTCGAAATGTTCATTCTGTATGCATAGATCAAGCTGCCTTCAAAACTGTTCAGCGTTCCTTCGCCAGCCCTATCGGCCATGAAATGGCCCGCCAAACCACCATGCAACGCGTTGACATCCATATCGAACGATGCACTGTAAGTAACAAACGTTCCAGAAATGGCGGGCCACTGATTCCTATAGTTCATTGCAATTCGCGGACACCGCTTTGCACCCGCAAACGCAGGGTTCAAATAGATGGGATTGGCATAGAATTGCGTGAACTGCGGATCCTGAGCGAAAGCTTCATTGGCCGACCAACTCCCCACAAATACCAACACGAAGGCAACGAAAAACCGCTTCAGCATTCTGGTTTTTTGAATTTTAGAGGACAATAATACGAATTAATTTAGTTTGGAATCTTAGCAACAAAGTAGAATAAAAATGATGCTATTAATACAATAATTTTGAAACCCCATCGTTTTGCCCCTGTTTTCTACGATTCAGCATGGCTAAAGGTCTAACGTAAAACCTTCCATCTTTATTATGTAGATGAAATTTGTTGAGATTGCGAATGTAAAAAATCATTGATAAGACTAATGAGAAAATTATTGAAACTAGCCTTGCTTGTCACCCTTCCTTTCTTACTTGGCGGACAAGCATACGCCCAATCGCTTGAAAAAGGTTCAAAAGGGTTGAAGTCTGATGGAAGGACCACGGTCAAATGGTCTGACCCGTTGGTGGAGACGAAATATGACGGGTCTATCAAAACCTTCCTCATGTGCGAAGGAGGAGTTTACATGGACGAAACCTCCTTGCCTCATATTGTTCTCCGCGAAAAGGTGGCGAACAATACTTCGCTCAGGGCCGAACTGACCGATATGACCTTCGAGACCATGTCGCAGGTGGAAAGGTCGGCTGTGGCTGGTATCAACATCTCTTCAGTCATTGAGATTAAGGTGACACCTTATACAGAAATGAAGGAGCGGTTTGTGAACGTGGACTTCATTCCCATCCGTAGGAATCCAACTTCTGGGCAATTGGAGAGATTGGTTTCATATAAATTGATCACACGCCCAATTCATGCACAGAACGTTAAGATGGCTGCCGCTTCTTCGTTCGCAGAAAATTCGGTGCTGGCTTCAGGAAACTGGTATAAGGTGGCGGTTGACCAGGATGGTATTTACAAACTGACGTATGATGATCTGGTGTCGTTAGGAATGGACGTTTCTAATATTGATCCGAGGAGGTTGAACGTATATGGCAATGGTGGAGGAATGCTGCCTCAGGCAAATGACCAGTTCCGGCATGACGACCTTCAGCAGAATGCCATTGAAGTGGTAGGAGAATCGGATGGCAGGTTTGATGAAGGAGATTATCTGCTATTTTATGGCAAGGGACCTCATACGTGGGTTCAGGATTCAAGCAGTTGTGGGCTGTTCAGTCACAGATTCAATGTTTATTCCGACCGCGCCTATTATTTTCTGACCGTTGACCGGGGTATGGGAAAGCGAATTTCAGTGGAGTCAGGTCCGGCCCAGTCGGCAACTCATTCGGTCACCACTTTCAACGACCATCAGTTTCACGAGTCGGACAATATCAATCTGCTTAAATCGGGTAGAGAATGGTATGGCGAAGAGTTCGACCTTCAGACCTCTTATGGCTTCGATTTCGGTTTTTCGAACGTGACTAGCGATCAAGGCTACATTTCAACTCGACTGTTGGCCAGATCGGCTGGAGTTTCAACCTCATATTCTATTCGATTGAACGGAACCACGGTGCAGAATGTGGTTGTGCCTGCTGCACCCGGTGGATATAATAAGAATGCGGAGGACGAATTCACGTGTACTGCCGTTCAGTTCGGTTCAGGTAATTCGAACATTTCATTCAATTACAGCAAAGGCGGTAATCCGAGTGCGGTGGGCTGGTTGGATTACGTTGAGGTCATCTTAAAAAGAAATCTATTGATGGCCGGAAGTCAGATGGCATTCCGAGATCTTGCCTCTTTGGGCACCGGAAATGTGGCCGAATTTCAGCTCGGCAACGCCAACTCGGCAGTGAAAATTTGGGAAGTGACCGACCCGACAAATGTGAACAGACGCAACCTAAGTCTGCAAGCTGCCACGGCATCTTTCAAAGTAGAGACGGATTCGCTTCGTCAGTTCATCGCATTCAATGGCAATGGATTTCTGAGCGCTGAACTCAATGGGCAGGTGGAGAATCAGAATCTACATGGCCTCAGCCAGGCCAATATGGTTATTGTGGCCCATCCCGATTTCTTGAACGAGGCTGAAAGACTTGCCAATTTCCACACCGAGAACCAGACCAGTCAGCTTTCGGTCCATATTGTCACTCCCCAACAGATCTATAACGAGTTCTCATCGGGCGCACAAGACGTTTCGGCCATTCGCGATTTCATGCGCATGTTCTATCAACGAAGCAATTCTTGGATCGATTATCCACGATACTTGCTGTTGTTCGGTGATGCCTCTTACGATTACAAATCGCGCTTGGCAGACAACACCAATTTTGTACCTACATACGAATCGCCAGAATCGCTGACCCCTACTATCAGCTATGCTTCTGACGACTATTTCGGGCTGCTGGATCCTACCGAAGGAGAATGGTCCAGTTCAGCTAGCGATGCGTTGGATGTGGGTATCGGTCGGTTTGTGGTCCGTACTGCCGAAGACGCCAAAGTGGTAGTGGATAAGATATATAGGTATGAAGAACTGGATATTGATGACCTGAACCTCGACCATGTGTGCACCGATGGCAGCTCGGTAGCCGTTTCGCCCGACTGGAGAAACCGGATCTGTTTTGTGGGCGATGACGAAGACAGTAACATGCATATAAATCAGGCTGACCAGTTGGCAATATTGGTCGATACCATGTATCCGGAATACAACATCAACAAGATCTATTTCGATTCGTACGTCCAAGAAACAACCCCTGGTGGTCAGCGATATCCAGAAGTTTCGGTCGATATCAACAACACCGTTCAGCGTGGCGCGTTGATCATGAACTACACTGGGCATGGTGGCGAATTGGGCTGGGCGCATGAACGGGTGCTCGGTGTGTCCGACATCAATGCTTGGACCAATTTCTCGAATCTGGCGGTGATGGTTACCGCCACATGCGAATTCACCAGGTATGACGACCCGAGTCGGGTCTCGGCAGGTGAGCTGGTTCATCTGAACCCGAACGGAGGCGGAATAGCACTCTTCACCACTTCCCGACTGGTATATTCCGCACCCAACTTCACCTTGAACCGCAATTTTTACCTCAATCTA
>CAMCFW010000056.1 GCA_945874195.1 Chryseobacterium gleum | reverse complement strand
GAGTGCCAACTCCATCTGCGAAGAAGAGAGCATCGTTTTTTCCGATGATTCATACAGTTCGTTGGGCGAAGTTGTGAGTTGGGACTGGGATTTTGGCAACGGTACCACATCCACTGATGAAAACCCAGGGGCGGTTCAATTCAATGATGCAGGCATCTACGACATTGTTCAGACCATTGTGGATGCAGCTGGGTGCGATGCCTCAGAGAGTTTTCAGATCACCGTGCACCCCAATCCACAGACCGACTTTGTGGCGACCGCGGTTTGCCTTGGCGAAGAGACTGAATTTACCAGCGAATCAACCGTTCAGAGTGGTACCATTACCGAATGGTTGTGGGATCTTGGCGATGGAACGGACGGCAGCGGCAATGCGCTTTCTCACGTGTATGGCGCGGCAGGCTCCTACTTGGTTAGTCTTCAAATTGAAACCGATCAAGGCTGTATCGATTCGTTGGTGGAGGTTCAGGTGGAAGTGTTCTCAGAACCGAATGCCGATTTCACCTACGTGGCCACTAGTTTGGATGTGGTCTTCAGTACGGAACTGACCACAACGGAAGATGCGCAATGGATTATTCTCGATACCGCCTACACGGGCGTGGTTCCGTTCAATTATTCGTTTCCCGATAGCGGATGGTATGATGTGACCCTGGTGGTGACGAATACCAATGGATGTTTGGATTCGGTTACCTATGCGATCTATGTCGAAGGTATTCCTGAATATGAGGTTCCGAACGTGTTCACACCGAATGGTGATGATTTCAACGAACGTTTTCAACCTTACACTTATGCGATCATTGAGGCCAATATGAAAGTGTTCAATCGTTGGGGAAGACCGGTTTATAAATATGAAGGTCTCGTTCCGCCAGTTGACCCCTGGGGTTGGGACGGAACGGTGAATGGCGGAGCAAATGCAGCCACAGGCACCTATTATTACATTTTGGATCTCAAGAGCACCAACGGAACAAATTTCTCGGAGCACGGAACAGTCACTCTTTTAAGGTAGAAGGTGTCTGGGAATTATGCTATGACGCGTTCGTTGATGGTGGGTATGTTGTGGATCATCTTTCTGTGGCTTGGCTGCGGACAGTTTGAACGCGAGACCGATTGTTCGGAGGATGACTACGAATCAACGGTAGAATATGGACTGGTCACCGATTCCTTTCTGGTGATCAAGGACAAGGTGAAGAAGAATCAGAACCTTGCATCCATTCTACTTCCATACGGAGTTCCATACGCAACCATAGATCAGCTTGCAAAAGCATCGAAGCAAGTTTTCGATGTGCGGAAATTGGCAGCTGGAATGCCCTATACCATCTTGTGCACCAAAGACTCCACGGGCTTCGCCACCTGCTTCATTTACGAGGCCAACGCAACCGACTATGTGGTTTTCGACATGCGCGACTCGCTTCATATCTACATGGGTCAGAAACCCATCGAGAAACGGGTAAGGCACGTGAAAGGCAAGGTAAATTCATCACTTTATGTGGATATTAAAAACACGGGGGCCGACCCAGTGCTGGCCATCGAACTTTCTGAGATCTACGCATGGACCATCGACTTTTACCGCATTCAGAAAGGTGATGCGTTCGAGGTGTTATTCACAGAGAGTTTTGTGGAAGGAAGGTCGGTAGGGATAGATCACATCAGTTCCAGCACTTTCACCCACAACGGGAAGACCATCAAGGCCTATAATTTCGAATCGCCAACCGAAACAGGATACTACGATGAGAAAGGGAACAATCTGAAGAAGGCTTTCCTCAAGGCGCCCGTTAAATTTTCCCGCATCAGTTCGGGTTATTCCATGAAACGGTTCCACCCTGTTCAAAAGCGATTTAAGGCACATCTTGGTACTGATTATGCCGCCCCCACCGGAACGCCCATCATGGCCGTTGGCGATGGGGTGATAACCGAAGCACGTTACACGCCAAACAACGGGAACTTCGTGAAAATGAAGCACAACAACGTTTATTCAACGCAGTATCTGCACATGTCGAAGATCAAGGCGGGCGTCAGACCGGGCACCCGCGTAAGGCAAGGCGACATTATCGGCTATGTCGGTAGCACAGGGCTGGCCACTGGCCCCCATGTCTGTTTCAGGTTTTGGAAGAATGGCAAACAGGTGAACCACCGCGAATTGGATCTTCCACCTTCCGAGCCGATTTCGAAGGCTGCAAGGTCGCAGTTCGACCGTTATGTTGCCCATTGCGACTCGATGGTGCTAAGTCTTCAGAAGTCGCTTTAATAAGCCTTCGGTTTGCCGTTGGTCAGTGTCATACTATTCTTAGATTTGTATGATATGAACCAATCTAAATCAATGACCATGAAAAAACTTTTTACATCGATTGCCCTTCTTTGTGCTGCGTTCGGGTTTGCCCAAGCACAGGATCAAACGGGCCAAACCACTAGGCTGGCCGAGAAGAAGGCCATTGCCCTGACCCCAGTAATGCAGCGTTCTTCTTCCGAAGCGGTTGCCAAAGAATCTGTGGTCAGTGAGCCTCAGACTGCCACGGTGCCGCAGCATAGCATTGTAATGACCAACGAGCAGGTGGATGCCGCGATCGTTAAGATTGAGCGTCAAATGGCGCAACTGGAAGGCACCGAAGGCTACCGCAAAGAGGATCATCTGAAAAAGATCGAGATCCTCAATAACCGCAGACCAGCCAATCAATAACCACTAATATCAAACTGATATGAAAAAGATATTTACGCTTATTACCTTACTGTGCACTGGACTATTGTTCACTGCAAATGCCCAGGTTCTCTTTTCAGAGGATTTTGACAACATCGGTGGCCCTACGGCCGGTGGCCCTGGAACGTATTCGTTCCCTGCTGGTTGGGTGCTTATCAATGCTGACGGGTTAACACCTAACGCGGCTGTAACCTATGTGAACGATGCTTGGGAAAGACGCGAAGACTTTGCCAACGATGTTGCCGACTCGGCCGCATTCAGCACTTCTTGGTATGCCCCTGCTGGAACATCGAACGATTGGATGTGGACACCGCCAATAGCCCTCACCAGCAATTGCATCCTTTCTTGGAACGGGGTTGCTTACGATGCTGCTTTTCCTGATGGTTATCAAGTTAGGATTTGGACTGCTGGAGGCACACCGACCTCAGTTCTTGCTGCAAGCACCGTCATTTCCACCGTTGCGGCCGAAAACAATACATGGACCAACCGTCAGGTCAATCTCGGAAACCTTGGCTATCAGAACCAGACCGTGCGCATCGGCTTCCGGAACACATCCAATGACCAATTCCTTCTGTTGATCGATGATGTGACCGTGACATCTCCGCTGAACAACGATGTGGAACTGATGAGTCTTTCGCTCAATTCAGAATACACCATTGTGCCGGTTTCGCAGGTTCATCCCGTATCTGGTTCAGGAACTATTCGTAACAGTGGACTTGCTGCTGCAAGCAATGTCAATCTTTTGGTCGACATCTATGATCAGGCGTTGAACGTTGCAGCCACTATTGCTGCAACACCAGTGACTTCGCTTGCACCGGGTGCGTCATCCAATTTCACAACTGCATCTATCACTCCACCAGCGATGGTAGAATTCTACCAGTTCGATTTCATGGCCACCATGACACAAACGGACCAGCTCCCCGCGAACAATTATTTGAATGAAATTCCATACCTCGTTGTGGATGAGACCGTCTATGCCCGCGACAACGCAACAGTAAACAGTTCGATCGGCATCGGGGCAGGAGATGGAGGCTATGTCGGCCAAATGTTCGAGATCTTCCAGTCCACTTACCTTGACTCCGTCTTTTATTATGTAACAGGGGGAGATGCGGGCGAACCAACTTCGGCCGTGGTTTGGAACACCGTTAGTGGAGTGCCCAACGCCATCATAGGGACTACCGAAACAGGCTATTATGTCGATGATCTGGCAGCAAGCATTACCCTTGGCATGCAAGGAGGGCCGATGTTGCTCAATCCAGGAGAATATGTGGTGACTGCGGTCGAGTACGACAGCACATTGCAACTTGGCTACTCAGACGCTGTTTTCACTCCGGGTTCCACTTGGATCAACTGGCCAACCAATCCGAACGGGACCTGGTCAAACAGTGAGGATTTTGGCTTTGATGTCACCTATATCATACGCATGATCCTAACAGACAATGCCGTGGGAATCGACCGTTCGGATGCTGTAAAGGCTGCTGTGAATGTTTACCCGAATCCATCTAACGGCAATCTTACCGTTGCACTTGATGGGGAAGAAGGAAAGGCCCAGTTGCTGATAACCGACATGGCGGGTAGAGAGGTCTATTCTGAATCGCTGACACTAACGCAGCACTTCAAGAAAGATCTGAACCTCAACCTGACGAAAGGCTCCTATCTGCTGACGGTTGTAACAGACTCGGGAAGGTACGTTAGCAAGGTTGCTATTAACTGATTCCAACGTTTTTAAATTCACCTGAAGCCCCGCCAAAAGCGGGGCTTCTTGCTTTATTAGTGGCCTAACCAACAGGTTTTCAGGCCGTTGCGAACCTTGAATGAGGGGGGATAACTTGTGCGCATGTTTTTGTTGCGCAATAGCCGAAATTCATACCTTGCGGGGTCTATAATTGAATAATTAATAAACCTAATCTAAACCAAACCAAACATGAAAACACTCAAACTATTAGTGGCTCTTGTTCTGTTTTTGGGCTCTACCCAAATGGGGCTAGCTCAGAGCAATAGCATTCCGAAATTCAATTCGGAAGCCGAAAAGCAAGCCTGGATCAAGGCCAATCCAGAAGAATACCGCAACATTTCTTCGGTAAATTCTAACCCCAGCAAAACGACCAAGCAGTCTACCAGCGCAGTTCGTGTGGCCACGCCAGCAAACAATCCGCGAGTGAAAGCTCAGGCGGTTCAACCTCAAGCTGAACTTCCAGCTAACGCGGTTAAATCAACCACCGTATTGTCTGGAGCAAAAGGTTCAGAACGTCCAAGCGTTAAACGAGTGGACAACACCAAAAATGCACTTCCGGCCAACTACAAGCCAGTTGTTCAGGAAAGCAAAACATCTGATCAATAATCCCAAACCTATCTGAAATGAATACTATCTATACTAAATCAAAAGCATGGCGTGTGGGGTTGATGACAGCCCTGAGTGCGCTTTTACTGTTCTGTGGCACGGCAAGTTTTGCCCAAACCACCTACGGCCCCTTTTCTGCATCACCAGGAATTGTTGCTCCGGATGATGGTTACAACGGAACCTTAACATCCATGGCTTCTAGCGGAATCGCTGTTTCTGGTGTTGCCGGAACCGCCATAGACATATCGGTGGATGTGAACATGGACCACACTTGGGTCGGTGATATTGTGCTTAAGCTTGGTGCTCCGGATGGCTCCATTCTCACGCTGGTTTCTAGACCAGGATATGCCGAGACGGTGGATGACGGAACTGGCTGTTGCGGAACGGCAACCGACTGGTTGAGTTCAACCTTGACCTTCACCGATGCTGGTGCAACCGATGGTGAACTCTTGGACACCCCTTTCACTGGTACCTATTTCCCGAATGCAGGTGCTACTGCTTCTGTAGGCTCATTTGCCGCTTTGTTAGGAGGAACTATGAATGGAACCTGGACGCTGTATGTAGGCGATGCTGGAAGTGGCGATGTAGCAACTTTGAACGGTTGGTCAATCAACTTCGTAACTGCATCGCCAAGCTTTACGCTTGCAAAAACTGTTGCTGTTGAAGGCGGTAATGGTGATTGTTTGGATGATGTGATTCCAGTAACAGACAATATCACAGTCCTTCCCGGAACCGGTGTTTGCTACTGGTACACCGTTGAAAACACAGGTGACGTTGCGTTCGACCTGATCGACTTCTTTGACGATCAGCTCCTTCCAACAGGATTGTTGGGAGCGCCAGGTTTAGATCTGGCGGTTTCAACTACTCTTACTATTTCGTGGTCTTCGGTTCCAGAGGTCATCAATTCAACTGTGACGAACATTGCTGACATTGCTTATTACAACTCTGCCTTGGGACTGTCTGCTGGTCCAGTTTCAGATGTCGCCACCGTGAATACAGCTCTAGCACCAGCGAACGACCTTTGCGGGAATGCCATTTCACTTAGTTGTGGTTCCTCAATTGTAGGCACCACTGTGGGTGCAGGCACTATAGGAAATAACGTTAACCTTGATTGTAACGAACTTAGTGACGACCTAACGGTTTGGTATTCGTTTGTCGGCACAGGTGCAGACATTGACATCAGCACCTGTGGGCCTGTAACAGCAGGAAGCGCTGAAGCGTTCATTGCCGTTTATGACGGAAGCTGTGGGGCTTTCAACTGTATCGTCAACAACGCAGCTTCGAACCCTGATCCATCTTGTGGAACAGGCCTGAGCCAATTGGTGTCATTTACTTCTGTTCAAGGGGTCAATTACTATATTTCTGTGGCTTCTTATTTGGGTGGGGAGATCGACTTCAACTTGGCTGTAACATGTGTTTGTACTGCTGATGGCGGCACGACCACTGCGGGTGCCTCTCCTGTTTGTTTGACTGGCGGTTCAGCCGTTGTTTCTGCAACAGCAGATGGAAACCAAGTTGTTCCGGTCGGATATGTCACTGGTTATGCCCTTACACAAAGTGGTATTGTGCAGCAAGTAGGTGCGAGCCCAAGCTTCACGGTAACTGCTGGAGGAACTTACATCATCCATACGTTTGTTTATGATCCGAACACGATCAATCCGGCCACGGCCATTGGCCTGCCTGCTGCTACTGTAAACGGTCTGTTGATTCAAGGTGGTGGATCGATCTGTGCTGGATTGGATCTGACCGGGGCATCTATTGTGGTTGATCTCTGTGTTTCAATTGCTGAAGCAGTTGAGAATGGAATGGAGGTGTATCCGAACCCATCGAATGGTCAGTTCGTGGTTGAGGTGAGAGGCGTTGAGGCTGATGTTCAGATCATCGTTACAGACCTTGCAGGCCGTCAGGTTTACAGCGAAGGAGTTACTATTAACGGAAGCTTCAGAAAAGAGCTGAACTTGAATGTGGCCAAAGGATCTTACCTGTTGCAGATCGCAACATTGGATGGATCGGTCACACGAAAGATCTTTATAGACTGATAATTCTGTAGATAAATTTGAGAGTCCCGATGATTATTCATCGGGACTCTTTTTTTTATAGCTAATTTTAAGCCTCAATAAAAATTTAGACAATGAAAAAGATCTCTCTCATATTGGCTGTTGCCGCATTGGCACTGTCAACCCAGCAAGCTTCCGCTCAGGATCAACCAGTTCAAACACAGACTGCCAGATCGGCCGAAAACATTCAGAAAGAAGCCAGCGACCTGAAAGCGCGAATTGAGCAATATGTGATCAAGGTAGAGGCCAATCGTGATAACGAAAAGGTGGATTACGAAGCCGAGCAAGTACGTATCGCTGAAATGAAAGCGAAGTGGGAATCATTGACCGGAAAGACCTGGAAAGAAAAGGAGGACGAAAAGTAATTCCTTCTCAATTGAAATAGAAACGAGCCATGCCTTCAGCGTGGCTCGTTTTTTTATGCTTCTTGTTCTACGCGTTCAACCCAGTCGCCATGTTCCTTGATAAGTTCTTCAAGAGCTTCTAAGGCGCCTTCTGATGGGATGTTGCGCTTTACCACATCCTGACCTTTGTAAAGCGTTATTTTTCCTCTGCCAGTGCCAACATATCCATAATCGGCATCGGCCATTTCTCCAGGACCATTTACTATGCAGCCCATGATGCCGATCTTGATGCCCTTTAAATGATCTGTTCGGTTTCTGATCTTGGCCGTTGTTTCCTGAAGGTCAAAAAGGGTGCGCCCACAACTTGGACACGAAATGTATTCGGTTTTCGAAGTCCGCGCGCGTGCCGCCTGAAGGATTCCGAATGAAGTGCTGTTGATCGCCTTATTTGGGCTTTTCTTATTGGTGATCCAGCAACCATCGCTTAGGCCATCGATCAGCAATCCGCCCAGGTCGGTCGCGGCATGAAGCTGAAACGCGTCCTCATCAAGGTCATACTGCCTTCTGACGATGACAGGAAGATCCGTTTCGGACCCGATAAGCAGATTGAAAGCGCTTCGTAGTTCTTGCAAGGCCAAAGGTTTGTTGCTGGTTAAAACCAAGACCGCGGTTTTATCCGAAGAAAGCTTCAACAACACTGAAGGGCTTAGTTCAGACGGGTGTAGCTGGATAAAATTCAATGTTGACGACCTTCGATCGCTATCCAAGTATGATGGAAGGTCGAAGAGAGGATAATGGCGTTCTGCAGAGGCCCAATGGTCGTGGTTCTGAATGACTCCCAAGGTTCCTGGAATGTTGAACGGCAAAGGTTCGTTTCCAACGTAGAGGTAGTCACAAGCTTGATCTGTCAGGTTCCATTTGTCCGAATCAACCGAATAATGATAACCGAACGCATAAAGATTGGCTGGTGTGATTAGTTCTTTCTGAGAAAGGTCGGTTACCACCCTTGGCACATTTTCTCCACCCACATTCAATACGCTTCGCGTGTTCCTTTTGCGGAACTGAAATGGATCTATGGAATAGCCACCTACTACTGAGTGATCTGGTCTGTTATTCTCAGCCGTGGCGTATCTGTTGGCAAGCGCCTGTGCCACAGGGATCTCAAATTCCGGATCTTCGGTAAGCGAAACACGAATGGTGTCGCCAAGGCCATCTTCAAGCAGTGTTCCGATGCCAACGGCAGATTTTATGCGGCCATCTTCGCCTTCACCGGCTTCGGTCACCCCCAAATGAAGCGGGTAGTTCATCCCGTTCTCCATCATGGTGGCCACTAGCAATCTGTAGGCCTGCACCATCACCTGCGTATTGCTTGCCTTCATGGAAAGAACGATGGCGTGAAAATCGAACTCGCGGCATATTCTGAGGAATTCCATGGCCGATTCTACCATGCCGAGCGGAGTATCGCCATAGCGGCTTAGAATGCGGTCAGAAAGAGAGCCATGATTGGTTCCGATGCGCATGGCTGTGCCATGTTTCTTGCATATTTCGATGAGGGGAATGAACCGAAGTCTGATTCTCTCGAGCTCATCCTGATACGATGCATCGGTATATTCGATCGTTTCGAACTTCTTTCTGTCCGCATAATTGCCAGGATTCACTCGCACCTTTTCTACGATGGTGGCAGCAATTTCGGCTGCATTCGGGGTAAAGTGAATGTCTGCGCAGATGGGTGTATTGTAGCCTCGTGCCCTTAATCCGGCTTTGATTTTTGCCAAATTTTCGGCCTCCTTCATGCTGGGTGCCGTTATCCGCACCAATTCGCATCCGGCATCTATCATTCTGATACTTTGTGCAATGGTGGCCTCCGTGTCCATGGTATCGGTGGTGGTCATGGATTGAATGCGGATGGGGTTGTCGCCACCGATCCCTAGTTCACCTACCATTACTTCACGGGTTCGGAAGCGGCTGTGGTTGGTAAGACTGTTGCAATAGTTGCGATGTGTCATAAGCAGATGTTGGCGTAAAAT